>JAGVZL010000030.1 GCA_018302505.1 Candidatus Woesearchaeota archaeon
GTTAGAACTACCCATGCAGAACAGAACGCAATTGTCCAAGCGGCAAGAAATGGGGCAAGAATTGAGGGATCAACATTGTATTGTAAAATGACTCCGTGCTATATCTGTGCTAAGATGATTATTAATGCAGGAATAAAATCTGTTGTCGTTTCAAAGGATTATCATGCAGGTTTGGATTCAAAAAAAATATTTAAGCAGGCAGGAATAAAGCTTAAAGTAGTTGATAAGTCAGTTGAAAATTATTCTAACCAATAAATATGCGGTTTATTTTACAACAATCTTTATAAACTAAAGCTTCTTCAAAATACCATATATAGTATAACTAAATATAAGAAATACAACATGTTGTATCCACTACAAAGTGATATGTCCATATTGTTCAGATCCTGAAACAAAAGTCCTGGATTCAAGAGAATCAGAAAATAATGTAAGGAGAAGGCGTGAATGCCTAAAATGCAGCAAAAGATTCACAACCTATGAACGGGTTGAATTTGATCTTACAGTCATAAAAAAGGATGGGAAGAGGGAGCCTTTTGACAGGGAAAAGCTGAAAAAAGGGATACTGAAAGCAACGGAAAAGAGGCCAATTTCAGCTGAAAAAATAGAGGAAACAGTGGATGACATTGAACAAAAGCTGAGAAATATGAAATCATATGAAATACCATCAAAAAAAATTGGTGATGAAGTTATGAAAAAACTGAAAACGCTGGATAAGGTCGCTTACATTCGCTTTGCTTCAGTCTATAAGGATTTCAAGGATATTGATGAGTTGGCTCAGGAATTAAAAAGGGGGGTTGCAAAAAATATTGCCTTATCTGAAATTCTTTATTCAAATAAAATCTCAGAACTTGATATTTTTAAAAATGTTCAATATGAAAGAATAGATTATGATTTTAACAAAAAGTTATTTAGATTTTTTTTGATTCACAAAAACTTAAGAACTTATCCTGAAAGAATGGAGAATTTCAAGAAGTTCATGAAAAATCTTTATGATATTGCAGAAAAGAACCCGGAATTAATAAGAGATACAGAAGAAAAGTTCTATAATATTTTATCAAATTTTGAATTCTTGCCAAACTCTCCTTGTTTAATGAATGCAGGTCGTGACTTGCAAATGTTAAGCGCATGTTTTGTTCTTCCAGTTGAAGATTCTATAGATGGAATTTTTGACTCTGTTAAAAACGCAGCCATGGTGCACAAAGCCGGGGGAGGCACAGGATTCTCATTCTCAAGATTAAGACCAAACGGAGATCAGGTTATGACAACGAAAGGGATATCCTCTGGTCCAATAACTTTCATGAAGATATTTGATACTCAAACTAAAGTTATAAAACAAGGATCTACAAGAAGAGGAGCTAATATGGGTGTTCTTCATTATACTCATCCAGATATTCTTGAGTTTATGAATATGAAAAAAACACCCGGAGTCATGGAAAATTTTAATGTTTCTGTGACTGTTGATGAAAAATTTATGCAGGCTGTAAAAAACAAAGAGGATTATGATTTGATAAATCCTAAAGATAAAAAATCAGTGGGAACTTTAAATGCAAAAGAAGTTTGGAATGAACTAATCAAAGGAGCATGGGAAACAGGGGATCCAGGAATTATATTTATCGATAGAATGAATAATCCAGATAGTAATCCAACACCAGCTATAGGTCAGATAGAAACTACAAATCCTTGTGTAACAGGGGATACTTTAATCTCAACAGAAAAAGGGTTAATGAGAATGGAAAATTTAGTTGAGAATTATTCTGATGGAGGAATTAAAATAGATACAGATAGTAGAGTTCCTATTGAAATAAAACAAAGAGATGGAAGTGTTATGTTAATGGAACAATCTCAAGAAAATCTTATTAATTTTGATTTGATAACAAAAGCCTTTACAACTGGAATTAAAGAAGTTTATAGAATAAGAACAAGGAGTGGTTATGAATTAGAGTGTACGGAAGATCATAAACTATTTACGAATAAGGGATGGGTTAAATTAAAAGATTTAGATCTAAATGAGCACAGTGTATACATTCAAAACGGTGAAGGAAAATTTAATGAAGATTTTAAATTTAATACTAATTTTGAGAAAATAGAAAAGTTAAATTTACCAAATGAATGGTCTAAAGAATTAGGTCAAGTGATGGGTTGGTTAATTGGAGATGGATGGTTAAGAGAAGGTAAAAATTGTAGAGTGGGTTTTACTTTTGGGAAAGATGACATAGAAGTAATGAATTATTTAAAACCAATAATAAATAATTATTACAACAATGATATAAATGAAATAAAAAGAGAAAATGGAGTTTATCATCTGTCTTATCATAGTAAACCTTTTATGGAATTTTTTAAAAAATTAGGGGTCAAACCATACAAAGCAGGAGAAAAGATAGTTCCAGAATCTATATTTACTGCACCAACAGAAGTAGTTATTGGATTTTTACAGGGTTTATTTACTGCAGACAGAACTGTTAGTAACTTACTAGGAAGTAACTATTACATAAGGCTCACTTCAAAATCAGAGAAATTACTGAAGGGAGTGCAATTGTTATTATTAAATCTTGGAATGAAATCCAGAATATACAATAGGGATAGAGAAACAAGAAAAATCTTCCCATATGTCAACAAAAAAGGAGAAAATAAAATTTATTTAGATGATGGAAAATGTTTTGAGTTAAATATTTCCAGACCTTGTGTTATAAAATTTTTAGATAAGATAGGTTTTTTATTTGAAAAAAATAAGAATAAAACAAAAATATTCTATGAAAAGAATCTTTACAAGAATAAATTTGAAGAAAGAATCTCTAAGATAGAATTTTTAGGTGAGAAAAAAGTTTATGATTTGACTGAACCAAGAACGTTAAGTTTCATAACTAATGGATTTTTATCGCTTGATTGTGGTGAACAACCACTTTTATCTTATGAAGTATGCAACTTAGGTTCAATCAATCTATCGAAATTTATTAACAAAACTAAAACAGATTTTGATTGGGAGAGACTAAAACAGTGTGTTCTTGACACAACCCACTTCTTAGATAATGTCATTGATATAAATAATTATCCAATTATAGAAATAGAAGAAATGGCAAAAATAAACAGAAGAATTGGGCTTGGTGTAATGGGTTGGGCAGAATCAATTGCAATGTTAAACATACCTTATAATTCTAAGGAAGCATTGTTGAAAGCAGAAGAGCTAATGAAATTTATTAATGAAAATTCATTAAAAACTTCTGAAGAACTTGCAAAAGAAAGAGGAGTATTCCCAGCATTCAAAGATTCAGTTTATGATAAGGATGGAAGATATTTTGTAAAAGAAAAAGAAGCATATCCAAGAAACTGCGCAAGATCAACAATAGCACCAACAGGAACTATTGCGATAACAGCAGGTCTTCAGGGATCAGGAATAGAACCATTTTTCTCAATAGTATATGTGAGATACAACGCGGCAGCTCTTGATGCATTAAAGAAAGGAGAAACTCCAAATGAAAAAGATGTTTTCTTTGAAGCAAATCCAATATTTGAAGAAATAGCAAAACAAAACAATTACTTTGGGTTGTCAAAAAAAGAGTTGTATGAGAAAATAAATGATAACCATAAATCTTTGAAGGGAATAAAAGAAATTCCAGAGAAAATACAAAATAGATTCTTGACTTCTCATGATTTAACTCCAGAAGATCACATAATGATGCAATGTGCATTCCAGAAGTATGTAGATAATGCAGTTTCAAAAACTGTGAATATGAGAAATGAGTCAACAATAGAGGATGTTGAAAAAGTTTATTGGCTTGCATATAACAATGGCGCTAAGGGAGTCACTGTTTATAGAGATGGTTCAAAATCATTCCAGGTTCTTAATCTTAGTGATAAGAAGAAAGAAGAAAAGAAAAAAGAATTGCCAGAATTTGCAGATTACCAGCAAATACAAACCGGACAGGGACCAATGCATGTGCATATTAATTATAATGAAGAAGGTCCAACAAGAGTTTTTGCTAACTTATCCCCGGCGGGAACAGAGATTTCTGGTTTGACAACAGCAACGGCAATATTGCTGTCAAAATACTTTGAACTCGGAGGAGATCCATTAAGAATTTTGAAACATCTTAATTCAATCAAGTCTGAAAAACCTTATGGATTCGGAAAGAACAGAGTGGATTCCATACCTCATGCATTATCAGTTGCATTAAGAAAACATTTGATTAAAACAGGAAAAATAAAAACTCTTGATTCAATACATGAAGACAAAAAGCAGCAAAAACTAGTTGAAGAATCCATAGAACCTGGAAAAAGAGTGTATTGTTCGCAGTGTTTTAGTTCAAATGTTGGAATGGTCTCCGGATGTTCAGAGCCAACATGTTTTGATTGTGGATATTCAAAATGCAGTTAGCTATTTTATTAAAAACTTTGAAGTAGTAACAAACCAAAGGTTTATAAACCCATTAATTCTTCCAATTTTATCAGATAGGTCAAGCAGACTTAAAATGCAGAAGGAAAATAAAATGAAAACAAATCAAGGTGTAAAATTAGTTCCAGAAGGATTACAAATTCCAGAAGTATCACTCTTGGCAGATAAAGATATGCTGAAAGCATATCAAGACAGAATAAGAACAAAATATAATTCAAAACGAGCAAGAGAATCATTAAACATATTCAGAGAAGGTGGAGTAGTGCAAGGTTCAAATTCATTTGCTAATGTAGAATTAGCATCTCTAAGATTAGCATTGCCATCTCAAGTTTTACATGCTTCAGAATTAAATCCAGATTTCTTCGAAAGAAGGTATGAAGACCTAGGTTTAGTCTTAAGAACAAATGGAGATCCTTTTAGAGAGAATGACTATAATGCGAGAAATTTACATGAACAGCTTGAAAAAAGGGGATTTAAACCTTCTCCAGATGAGCCAGTGATGATTTCATTAAGAGGTTTAATCTTAGAAAGAGATGAAAATTCATATTATGGTTTGATTCATAAAATAACAGATAAATCTCAAATAGTTCAAGATCCAGAATTAAGTCCAAAAAATAATGGAATGAGATTCTCAGGGGTAGATGAAAGAGGAATTCATGTTTGAGCATGGGCTTCCAAAATCAGGTATATCTAGGGGGAGTTTATATTATTATTGGCATCCAAGAAATGGGAGAGTTGCCTGGCTCGATGCCGGCTCTGATAGGGCCAGCTTGGGCTGCGATGGGGATCCCTCCAGCTCGGATGAGGGTCTCGGGGCGCGAAAAATTTCCAAGTACAAACAAATAACTTTTTAAATTTCTTATCTTTCTTCTTAACATGAAAAAACTGAAAATACTTGCAGCAGGAGACATTCATGGGGACTCTGGGCTTGCGAAGTCTTTGGCAGAAAAGGCCGAAAGAGAAAATGTTGACTTGGTTATTCTGTCGGGAGATTTGACGTTTTCAGACAGGACTCCAAAAGGGATTCTTGCGCCTTTTGTAAGAAAAAACAAAAAAGTTCTCTTAATTCCAGGAAATCATGATTCTCTCGCAACCGTGGATTTTTTGGCTGAATTTTATGGAGTAAAAAATATTCACGGCTACTCAGTTAAATACGAGGATGTTGGAATTTTTGGATGCAGCGGGGTCAATATAGGGATCAATTCGCTGGAGGAAGAGGAAATATTCAGTCTTCTAAAAAAAAGCCATAATGGAATCAAATACCTCAGGAAAAAAATAATGGTAACTCATACGCCACCCACGGGCTCAAAGATGGAAAAATTTAGTCAGGCATTTCTGAAGACAAATTCGTTGACTCTAGCGTCCAAAGGAGTACGAAAGGCATTAAAAGAATTGAAGCCGGATATTTTAATCTGCTCTCATCTTCACGAGGCAGAGGGCATAGAAGAAAAAATAGACAACACATTAGTAATCAATGTTGGAAGAAAAGGAAAGATAATTGAGATATAGCCTCTTATGAAAATTTAAAAAGAAATTAAGTATTAAATCCTTATGAACAAAAAAATTGAAATGATGATGTTGAGGGCTTTGCCTGTTTTGAAAAGGTATGGAATATCTAAGGTAGGAATATTTGGAAGCTATGCAAATGTAGAAATAGAAAGAATAGTGATATTGATATGTTAATTGAGTTTAAAGGTAGTTTGTTAACATTGTTTTGGAATTGACTTAGAGACAGTTTGGAAAGTGATATAAGAAGGTTTGCCTAAACTAAAAAAGGAACCAGAGAACCTCTAAAAAATAGTTAAACACAAGAGTTAATATGAATCAGGAACAGGTTTGGGACATTCTGGCGGAATCATGGAATAACTTCAGGCAGAAGACGTATAAAAGAGATATATATAGCTTAAGATGGACAAAGGGCAGGC
>JAGVZL010000016.1 GCA_018302505.1 Candidatus Woesearchaeota archaeon
TATTTCTCTTGATTTGGGCCATACCGATGCGGAATTTTTGTTGCATCATTTCGCCCACATATCGGACTCTTCTACTACCAAGGTGATCAATGTCATCTTCAACTGCGCCGGGAGTGTTATTTAAATTGATTATTTGGTTCACCACTAATCTGATATCGTCGAGGTTTAGTGTTCTTCGGTCTGAACCTTTGCCAGTAGTAGGCAAATTAAATCTAGAATTAAATCTAAATCGGCCCACTTTTTGGAAATCGTATCTCTCACCCTCGAAAAGGCTCTTGAAAAACTCTCGAGCGTTGTCAGCGGTAGCCAAATCGCCATCTCGGAGTCTCCTATATATTTCTACAAATGATTCATCTGCCGTTTTGGCATGATCTTTAGCTAATGATTTCTCTAAATACTCTTTAGCAAATGGGTTATCTTTAAAAAGATCAAAAATTTCAGAATCTGTCTCCGCGCCGAAGGCTCTGAAGAGTGATGTCACCGAAAACTTTCTTTTTCTGTCAATACGCACATATATAGCCTTATCCACATCAGTTTCAATTTCAATCCAGGCGCCTCGCGCAGGGATAATTTTGACTCCAAAGAGTGATTTGCCCTTCACTTCAAGCTTGGTGAAAAAGGCGCCAAACGATCTAGCGAGCTGAGGCACGATGACTCTTTCAATACCACTTATAATGAATGTGCCGTGAGGTGTCATCATAGGAAAGTCTGCCAAAAATATTTCTTGCTCTTTTTCAGTATCTAGGGCTTTATTGCGGAGGCTTACTCTGGCCTTGAGAGGCGCTTCATATGACAACTTTTTCTCCTTTGCATAATATTCGTCGTATTTTGGCTTACCCAATTCAAAACTCAAAAATTTAAATTCAAACTTTTTACCGGATGTATCATTAATAGTAGTAAATTCATCAAATATCTCCTTTATTCCTTTTTGAATCAACCAATCAAAAGACTCAATCTGGTCTTTTACTAGGTTTGGAATCGGAACCAATGATTTTTTGAACTTGCTAAAATATTTTTTGGGCAACATTTTACCAGTTTCAAATTTTTCTTTCATAGTGCTTGTTGTCATAATAATGCTTGTTAATATTACTTAAAATTTGTATTAAATTTTCCTAAACACAAAAATACACCCCAAAGTTTTGGGGGGATTTTATTTCCTCCGTTTTTTAACTATTTATTTTTTTATAAGTCAAATCGTAGGATTTCGCTTGTAATATAGCTGCTTTTGGATATAAACAGCTCACCATTGACAAGCCACAACTCAATCGATCAATAGTAAACTCTAGTATAATCTAATCAAAAATAATGTCAAGTTTGTCAACCTCCCCTGTGGATAACCTTTTTACTTCCCTGATCTTATGAGGGCGACGACAAAGAGAGATTCGGCCCAGCCGAGCGGGGTGTTTTCGTTTGGTTTATCTGAATCCGAATAATAAAGTTCTGGTATTTGGTCGTTGTAAATTGTTTTGTAGGACATATCTAAATATTCTCTGGCTATTTCATCCTCTCCCCAATTCTTATATATAATAGAAAGCCAAGGAAAGCCAAAACACCATTCAGCTTCTTCACTTACTTCATCAATATTTTTATTATAATACCTATCATTTTTATATCTTATTACTCCCCTATCTTTTTTGAGATGATATTCAAGATGTCTCACAATTTCACGAGCCATATCACCAGATACAACATTAAATGGATAAATTAGAGACAAAAGAGCCAAATCAGTAAATTTGCTCTTAGATTCTCTGGGCAAAAGTTTTTTTAGCGCCTCCTCACCCATTTGAATCAAATGGTCGGGTACTTTAAAAATATCCAGTTTTGAAACTGATTTGAGTCCTGCCACGCATGCTCCAACTGACGAGGCGTGCACCTCTTCATATTCCTCCCACACACCATTATCTGGGTCTTGCCAGTATTCTATTGAGTCTAAATAATCAATTAGGGTTTGTATTATCTCTTTTTCGTCTTGTGTCTCAATAATTTTAACTCCCTTTTGTTCCAAATCTCCAATTTTAAAAAGTATTTCTCCAACTGCATCGTTTTGTTTATTACCCCACTCCTCCCAAAATTCTTCAAAAGTCTCCGGATTGTATCGCGCGTGAATATATTGAAATGTATTGTAAGGTTTATTTTTAACCGCCCAGCTTATTTTATCTTTATGTTTTATAAAAACCTGAAGTAGAGCTTTCCAAACTTTTTTAACAGTTTCCCACTCCTCTACTTCCTCAAAAGCCAAACAAGTATAAAAGTTGTCTCTAAGCCAGGCCTTGTTATATCCCGTAGAAACATCAGAGCGTGATGCCAAAAAAAGTCCGCTTGGAACCTGCAGCGCGCGGATGTTATTTAGATGCTTTTCTAAAATGTCATTATTAATTTGCATTATCTCTACCCCACCCCTTGCCCCTCCCCTTGCAAAGGGGAGGGGTTGGGGAGAGGTTAATTACTTTCCAAGAATATTTTTCTCGTATAATTTTCTAGATTCTTCTAGCATTTCTTTCAAATAAGGTCTTTTGTTTTCCATTAGCTCGGCGAGTAATGGGTAATTTTTCTTTGCTTCAGCGTATAAAGCAATTACTTTCTCCTCTTCCTTAAAAAACTCAAGCATTTTTAAAGACAATTTTTCTTCATAATATTTTTTGTCATCATCAATACCCTTGCCTCTGATACTTTCTACAATCTCTTTCGCAATATCAGTCTCGGCTTGCGCTTGGGCAATCAAAAAATCAATCTCGTCTTTAATTGGATACTTTGCCATATATAAAAATTAACGGTCTCTATCTTGCCTCCCGCTTAAAACCAATTCTTCGGTCGCCTTTTTTGTTGCTATTGTGCCAAACATTTCTCCTTTATTATTAAACATTCCTCTAACTCTAAATTCATTAATTACATCAACTTGACCTCGTTCAATCTTTTCTATGTGTGTAGAAAGAGTACTTTCAGTATTGTTAAATCCTTCCATATTTTTATTTTTAACTAATAAACTTTTTAACTTGCGCCTTTTAAACTTACTTTAATTTTACCTTACATATTTTTAAAAAGCATCCACAGTTGTCCACTGTTTTATGCATACTTTTGTGATAATATATATACAGGCTTGTTCGTTTTAAACCAGAAGAGAAGTCCACCATGGGGTTTTACTCTATAACGCATTTCTCCTTTGGCTTAACTATGGTAGGCACAATAAAGACGCCTGCCTGCGCAGGCAGGCGTTGTGTTTTTGTGCCAAGTAAGTTAAGTAAACAAAAACAGCACCGTGGAGGCGCTTTTTTTGTTTTTTTATTTTCGTTTTTTATTTCTCCACTCTTCAATTTTGGCATGATTTCCAGAAAGTAATATTTTTGGCACTTTATATTTTTTACCTTTATATTCCAAAACTTCGGGCCGAGTGTAGTGAGGATATTCTAGGCCATTTTCTCCAACCTTTGAATCTTTTTCATTCTTTAATAGCATATTCCAATGAGACTCTTCTTTTAATGATTCTAAATTAATGACTCCGGGAACTAGCCTGGATACTGCTGATATGACTACCATGCTTGCGACATCGCCATCTGTCAAAACATATGGGCCGATTGAAATTTCATCCGCTTTTAAGGCTAGTTTTACTCTTTCATCAATCCCTTCATAACGGCCAGTTATAAAAATAATATCATCATATTTTTTAGCCCAGTCATAGGCCATCTTTTGGTTAAATATTTTGCCCTTTGCTGAAAAAATCACCACTTTGGTTTTCCCGCCTCTTCGGCGGGTCGCCGAGGAGGCAACTATTTTTTCATATGCCTTTAAAATCGGTTCTGCTTGGAGCACCATCCCAGCGCCTCCGCCATAAGGTTTCTCATCCACTCGCAGATATGGCTTTTCGTTTTTCATTTGTGATTTTGAAGGCTTCACAAAAGCTCTCGGATCATAAAATTTTAAGTATATTTTCTTATTGCGAATAGCTCGTCCGATGATGGAAGAGTTAACATACGACTCAAATGATTCTTGAAATAATGAAATTATATGAAATGTCATTGCCACAAAATACCACAAAAACAAAGCTGAGTCCATGTGTGGGCTCAGCTTTGTTTTTTCTAACTACTTACTACTGTCTACTAACTACTATAGCTTAAGGTCTTCCATCACATCATCAACTGATTTCATGCTAGCTGATTGAGGAGCGTCAGTCTTTCGGCCACCTTCTGGTTCGTTAATTTTAAGGTTGACTCGAGCATTGTTTTTCATACCAACGACTCTAAGCAAAATTCTCATAGCCTTGGCAGTGTTGCCTGAGCGGCCGATAATCTTACCCATATCTTCTGGGTGGACATCTAGAGAAAGGAGCACTCCCATCTCATCAACTGTTCGATTAATTTTTACCGCTTCTGGGTGATCAACTAATCCCTTAACAACATATTCTAAAAATTCTGCGTCTTTTTCCATTTAAGTTTTACTTATATTAATAATTACTCCTTCCGACTATCTAATTGTATTATACTGTGGTTTCTTCGGCAACTGGAGCAGGTGCTTCCGTGGGTGCTTCTGCTGGAGCACTTACTTCTTCTGTAGGCGCTTCGATTGGAGCTTCTACATTTGCTTCGGCAGGAGCAGGAGCCACCTTCTCTTCAGCTTTTTCTGAAATGGTAGGCGTCTTTTTGGGTAATGCGTTAATCTTTTTGCCTTCAATCACCTTCCTTTCAATCAGGAGGTTATGCACAGTATTTGAAAGCTGGGCACCTTTTGAAATCCAGTGTTTGATTTTGTCATTCTTGAAATCAACCCCTCCTTCTTTGCGAGTGTCATAACTTCCAAGTATTTCCAAAAACCTACCGCTTTTAGGGCCGTTTTGGGAATCAGTCAAAACAAGCCTAAAAACTGGCTCGTGTTTCCTTCCGACTCTCTGTAATCTAATCATCAACATATGTGCAGAAATCCTATCAAAATAACATTAATTAGTCAAATTTCCTTCTCTTTTTAGTTCTTTTTCTCTTGACTCCATTAAATTGGTTAATTGATCTCCTAATGATGCGCGCAAATCTTCTTTAGGATGGCCTGGATTATTTTGAATATCAGCCAGTGTTGCTTGTAAATCTTTTATTCTGGTATCAAGATCATCCTCACCAACAATTTTTGGCTCCTCTTTTTTACCACCAAATACACTATTAAAACCTTCCTTAAATCCCATATAATTATTATTAATTTATAATGATGGAGACTTACTCAATGATCCTGTGAAATTATTGAAAACTAATTATATTGAACCTAAAGACCAGCCGAGTTTTGGTTACTTATTAAGATTAATCTCTTTTGAAGATGATGTTTTATATTCAAGATATTTTGATATTAATGTAGATATTGTTTTTGCTGCTGATCCTTCTTGGTTTGATGAAAATGGAAATCAGATATTTATTCCAGAATATGATGTACCAGAAATTAAGGATACTATTTTGGAAATTAGCATTCCCTATTATTCTAATGCTAAACGGATAGAAATATTTGACCCCTATGGTAAAAAATTATTAGAGATAGATGTAAGTTCTTTTGCTAAGATGGATAGTGATGGGCAAAATTTAGATTTAATTAATTATGGGATTATTCTTATTTTAATTGTTGTTTTTTTCTTAATTTACAAAAATAAAGATAGATTCAGAAAAGAAGAGATTTCTAACACCGAGGAGCAATTAAAGGAATATATTAAAGATGCGAAGAAACAAGGACAAAATGAGGAAGAAATAAAAAAAGAATTAATAAATTCTAATTGGCCAAGGGATTTAATGGACAAATATTTAAAATAAAAAATTATCCACGACGTCTATAATACCTAGTTCCATTGATATTAACCATATCTCCAGTGAAGTCTTCAGCATCTAAACTTATTTCTTCAAAAATACTTTCATCTGAAGGAACTAAAACTACTGTAGGCTGGGTTTGTGCATCTGATTTAAGCACTGTTGTTAAACCCACAACCGCTACTATAGCTAGCAATACAAAATGAGAATTTTCTCCTTTTATAGTTATTACCTCTAAAGATAGAATATTTTAATACTATTTAAATCTTATTATGTATGTTTTTTAACTAATTCTTTAACGTTTTTTTCAATTTCTATAAATATTTTTCTTATTGTTTCTTTATCTTTAGCATTAGTATCAGGTATTTTCCAAACAATTATGTTTTTGCAGAAATCATGATTAAACAAAGAAGACGGGACATCATTAGCTACTATAATTATATAATCAAATTCTTTTAGCATATTTTCGCTTATAGTCTGTGGATTTAAGGTTACTGTTATTCCAAATTCTTTAGCTAATTCCTTAATTGTATCCGTTACTTGATAGCCTTGAAAAATTCCGGCGCTTTTAGCAGTTATTGATTTATTTTTATTTAACTTGTTAAAGAAACCTTCAGCTACTTTACTTCTAAAGCGATTATATTTGCATACGAATAATATTTTCATTTTTTAATATGAAACTCAACAATATCATCATCTTTTAAAACATGTTTTAACCCGCATCTCATATTTTTAAATTTTGCTGAATTGCCATTTACGATGGAATAATCAAAATTTTTAATGAAATCTTTGTGGACTTTTAAGCCGAGATCACGAACAGTGTTTCCTTTATCCAAAGCTACAGGCGGATAGGCTTTTGGTTTGCCAGGCTCTTTAGTGTAAATTTTAATCAAATCCAGGTTTTTCCATATTTTGTCTTTTATATTTTCATGTTCAATATAAATTATTTTTTTAACTTTGATATCAAACAACTCAACGTCTAAGATTTTTTTATCTGAGGGAGTATTAAACAATAAAACAACTAAATCACAGCTGTTAATAATTCCTAATAAACTTTTTCCATCATTAGTATTAAGAAAATTATTTACAATAGCAGGGATTTCAACTAATTGTATCTTAACCCCATAATAATCTAAAACTCCGAATTCTGGTTTTTTTGTTGTAAAAGGATAAGAAGCTATAAGGACATTAGCATTGGTTAATCCTTTTAATAAAGTAGATTTGCCTGAATTGACTGTACCAACTAAAGCAACTGTTGCGGCACCTTCCTTTTTAAAATTAAATTTTTGAAATGAACCCTTTCTAGAGGATTTTTCCAGAGAAGATTTTAATTTTGCTAACCGGGTCTTAAGATTTTTTCTTAACATCTCAGCACCTTTATGGGAAGGAGCTTTGCTAATCATATTTTGTAAGGCTTTTATTTTTTCTTCAGTTGTAGAAGCGTCATTATATTCGTCTTCAGCTTTTTGATAATGGATATCTGCATTAATTGGCATATAAGAAAGGAACATTATAGGTTTTTTAAAGTTATTGTGAATGATGAACGATCTAAAAGTTAATTTTATAAACTATATTATCTAGATTATAAGTATGGTAGATTTTATTCAGGTAAATGCTTTTTTAAGCAGCACTTTAGTTAAATTAGTAGCGGCTATAGCGATTATTTTATTGGGCTTATTATTTGGAAGATTTTTCTCTAAGTTATTATCTAAAATTTTAAAGGAAGTTAAATTAAATTTATTATTAAAGGATGAGTTAAAAATTAATGTTCCGGCTGAAGAATTTATTTCAAGATTGATTATGTATATTATTTACTTTGTTTCATTGGTTTTAGCATTGAATCAAATTGGATTGACGACTACTGTGTTATATATTATTTTAATAACTATTTTAGTTATAATTGTTATTTTAACAGCGTTGGCATTTAAAGATTTTGTTCCTAATATAACTGCAGGATTTTATATACACTATAGGGCACATCTTAAGAAGGATGATAATATTGTTATTGATAATGTTAAGGGAAAAATATTGGATATTAATTTAATAGAGACAAGAATTAAAACTAAAGAAGGAGATGAAGTACTAGTTCCTAATTCTTTATTATTAAAATTTAAAGTTGAAAAAAAGAATTGAATTTTTGGTTAAGCTTTTTGTTAAAAAAGATTATGCATCTAAAGATAGTTTTCACTAGGAATCTTAATTAAAAAAGAAAGGTTAGTCTAAAGTTGGTCAAAATGAGTTATTAGTAACCGCACGCTTAATATCTCGCCGAGGCTTGATACTTACACGCCAGTCCTATCAAACCTGTCTTCTACAGGTACTCTAAGATGTCTCTTTTCTAGGCCGACTTCGTGCTTAGATGCTTTCAGCACTTATCCGTTAAGGGCGTAGCTGCTCTGCCTGCCTTATCAGACAACAGATAAACCAGAGGCCCCGAACCGCCGTTCCTCTCGTACTAGACGGTCCTTCCTATCAGACATCAACACTTCCAGTAGATATCATACATACTGTCTCACAACGTATTAAACCCAGCTCACGATCCGTTTTAATGGGTGAACACCCCCACCCTTGGCCGCTTCTGCACAGCCAGGATACGGAGAGCCGACATCGATGTAGCAAGCCGCGCCGTCGATTTGAGCTCTTAGGCGCGACGACTCTGTTATCCCCGAGATAGCTTTTCTGTCATCTCTAACCCCCATCAAGGAGGTTTAGAGGTTCGCTAGACCTGACTTTCGTCTCTGAATTTTTTGTTTTTCAAAATTCAGTCAGGCCGACTTTTGCTCTTGCACTCTCCACAGGAGTTCTAAACCTGTTGAGTCGACCTTAGGGCCCTACTGATACTTTTTCAGCAGGGACCGCCCCAGCCAAACTACCCGCCTATAAATGTCCTGGATCTCCAGTTAGTGGGATAAATCTTGTTGGGTGGTATCTCAATTTTGCCTACACTTAACCCGAAGGCTAAGCTTTAACGGCTTCCACCTATACTGAGCAATAAAATTTATCTCACAATTATAGGTTATAGTAAAGTTCTACGGGGTCTTCGCTTCCCACTGGAAGTCACTGGCCTTTGCACCAGTATAGTGAGTTCAGGGGCTTTTAACTAGGGACAGTAGGAGTCTCGTTGCGCCTTCATGCGAGTCGTCAATTAAACGACAAGGTATTTCGCTCACGTTTGTTACTTTCCTTAACTTTAAAGTCAAGTACTAACCATAATAAATGGCGGATGTACGTTTCTGTACATCTCTGTTAATCGCTTAACAGGTCGGACTATATCTTATTCCTATTAGGAATTCTGGCGTATAGTCTCTGAGGATTCTAAATACCTTTTTACTTTCCGATTCATTTTAGATGCTAGATTGGCGATTTTTTTTAATCCTTCCTTATTAAGATGTTGTTTTCTGTTCATTAATTCAATAATTTCAGAAAAGATTTCAAAACTTTTTCTTTTTGAAGTTTGTAAAGGATATTTTTTAAAAAACCTGATTAATTTATTTAGATTTTCTAAACCTCTAACTCTGAAGTCTTTTCTGTCTCCGTGATTTTTTCTAACATCTCCATAATTAAAGAAATCTTTAATTTTATAGAGGAGTTTTTCATCACGTTCATGTTGAACTATCCTAAATTCAGGAAGAACCTGCCAACCAAGAGACATTCCAGGCATCTTGTTTAATGCCACATGGAAACATCCTTCTCCATCTGTAAAACCGACTAACCAATTGATATTTAGCCTTTCCTGCTGATTGTCCGCACCTATCACATTGTTACCTCTAAATATATAAGGTATAATTAAACCTTAAAATAGTTTTTGGTAGTGCAGGATACTCGGATTTCTTAGCATATAGCCAGATTTTACTAAGGCAACTTTGTGCTTACCTTAAGAGAGTTATAGTTACCCCCGCCGTTTACTAGCTCTTAATCCAGTTGAAACTGGAGTTCGAGTACTAGCACTGGGCAGACGTCACCTTCTATACAAGTCCTTACGGATTAGCAGAAGGTTAAGTTTTTATTAAACAGTCGGACCCCCCTTGTTATTGAACCCTGTAATCGCAACTATGTGGTTACAAACACAGGGACAGCTTAAACCGAAGCTACGCTGCCAATTTGCCGAATTCCCTTAGCTAAATTACACCCTCATACCTTAGGTTTCTTACCCCGGGCACCAGTGCTGGTTCTGGGTACGGTTACTTAAGTTACTTACCAATTCTAGTTTCACAGAGTCTTGGCATCAATCAAACTGTCTCTAGGACAGCCCATCTTAAGTTTAAACAGATTCTCACCATTACAGTACTCCTCTGTTTTATCTTAATTAGCATTAACGATGATTAATGTTGGTTTAGCCAAAACCTTTTAGAATTGGTCTTGCGTTGCCACATGTACTCAAGTAGTACAGGAATTTTAACCTGTTTCCCTTTCCCCTTGCTCAAGTTATGAGCTTGGTTAGGACCGACTTACCCTCAGCTGAACTACAGAGCTGAGGAACCCTTGCCCTTTCGGTATCAGAGATTCTCACTCTGTTTTGATCTTACTACTACCAGGATAATCATCTTTATTAGGTCCATCTTTTCTTGCGAAAAAACTTCTACCCTAACATAGCGCCTACCTACCACACATCTACTAAAAGTAAATGGTTTGCAATATCGGTAATCAGTTTAGCCCCGTCCATTTTCAGGGCCTAATATCTTGACAGGTAAGCTATTACGCACTTTTTAAAGGATTGCTGCTTCTAAGCATACCTTCCTGCTGTCTATGAAATTAGACGCCTTTCACCCTTTAACACTTGACTGATATTTTGGGACCTTAATTGCAATCTGGGTTGTTCCCCTTTAGGAGCTAAGGCTTACCCCATAGCCCCCGTTTCCCAACTTCTAAGAAGCCAAAAGATTTTGAGTTGAACAAAGAGCTGACCAGTTTCCCGGCCTAAACTCTCAATCCGTATCTATACCCTCTTGGCAATCTCTGTTGAGACTTGACTAAGGTCAATTTCGGTAGGAACCAGCTATCACCAGACTCGATTGGCTTTTCACCCCTAATCCCAAGTCAGAAGAACGCATGCACGCAGAAACTCTTCAGACCTCCATGAGATAGAAATCTCACTTCATCTTGCTCAGGATTAGATCGTCTGGTTTCGGGTCGTACCCAAGTGACTTAAGGCATTTTCATACCTTTCCTCTTGTGAACTGCAGGATCTTGCTTTCGCTTCGGGTACTTTTTAATTACCCTTGCCACTTAGATACACTCCCTGGTCCGTTATTCGAAACGTACGATACAACCAACGCCGTATCATACTATCTCCATTAGGTTTCAGGATCTTTTTACTCTCGATTAAGAGTACTTTTCAATTTTCCCTCACGGTACTAGTAAGCTATCGGACTCAATTTGTATTTAAGGTTTGAAGTTGATGCCTCCAAATTTCGTACTTGATATCCAACAAATACTACTCAAGATACTTGTACGATCCTTTTAGTTTAGCTTACGGGATTATAACCCTCTATGATTAAACTTTCCAGAATAATTCAACTCACTAATTAGGATCTAAAAACAAGTCTTATAACACCACATTTCTATTATATTACTATAACAGATTCGGTTTGCCTTACACCGCTTTCTCTCGCTGATACTAACGGAATCTCAATTGATTTCTTTTCTTTTGGGTACTAAGACGCTTCAATTCCCCAAATTGTCTATCCTTTCGGATTTAACGTGAAGTCACATTCAGAAATCTTCGGGTCAAAGGCTGCGTGCGCCTAACCGAAGCATAATGCTGCTAGCCACATCCTTCGTCGACAAATTGAGCCGAATCATCCACCTAATGGATTGCAAAGACCAACTTTAGACTATGCACGACTATGAGATAAACTGTCATAGTCCTTCATCCAAAATAACCTAATTTTGAATTGCATTAAATTTCATAAATGGACCCGTCGGGATTTCCAAGCACCTTAAGAAAGGATGTCTTTGAACCCGAGACCCCTGCCTTACAAGGGCAGTGCTCTACCGCTAAGCTACGGGCCCAGTTTGAATATGAAAAAAAGATATGATAAAGTAAAAGGAGGTGATCCAGCCGCAGGTTCCCCTACGGCTACCTTGTGACGACTTAACCCACCTTACTGAACATAGGTTCGAAATATTCTTAGGAATATTCCTCACCTAAGCCCTGCTCGGTTGGTTTGACGGGCGGTGTGTGCAAGGCCAAGGGACGTATTCACCAGAACGTGTTGAATTCTGATTACTAGGGATTCCGTTGTCATGAGGACGAGTTACAGTCCTCAATCTAAACTAAGATAAGGTTTTGAGGTTTAACTTCTCCTTTCGGAGTTGTATCCCATTGTCCTTACCATTGTTGCGCGCGTGTAGCCCAGGAGATTCGGGCCATACAGACCTACCGTGGCCTAAACCTTCCTCCTTGTTTCCAAGGCAGTCTCTACAGTGTGCTCGTTCCTCAAATGAGACGATGGCAACTGTAGATATAGATCTTGTTCGTTGCCTGACTTAACAGGACACCTCACGGCACGAACTGACGGCGGCCATGCAGCACCTCTCGGCTCGTTAGGTAAAACCTTCAATCTGACCTTCATTCTGCCGTCGCTCCTGGTGAGATTTCCGGCGTAGAGTTCAATTAAACCGCACGCCGCACCCCTTGTAGTAAGCCCCCGCCAATTTCTTTAAGTTTCAATCTTGCGACCGTACTTCCCAGGTGGTGAGCTTAACACCTTCGCTTCGGCACTGCACGTCCTCTAAGAACATGCAACACATAGCTCACAGCGTTTACAGCTAGGACTACTCGGGTATCTAATCCGGATCGCTCCCCTAGCTTTCGTCCATCACCGTCGAACCTGTTCTAGACAGATGCCTTCGCCACAGGTAGTCCTTTGAGGATTATAATATTTTACCACTCCCCCCAAAATACTTCTGCCTTCTCCCAGTTCCTAGTAAGGTAGTGTTCTTTGCAAGTTGTTAAGTTAAGCCTAACAATTTTACAAGGAATTTACCAAACCGGCTACGGACCCTTTAGACCCAATAAACGTGATCACCACTCGTGGCGCCGGTGTTACCGCGGCGGCTGGCACCGGTCTTGCCCACCACTTATTCGTTAAGCTATTTACACTTAACAAAAGCTTTACCAAAAAGTAAAGCACTTGAGATTCCCTTATCACACTTTCGTGCATTGTAAAGTTTTCGCACCTGCTGCACCCCTTAGGGCTAGGACCAGTTTCTCAGTGTCCTTCTCGGGGCTATCTCTCTCAAGACCCCTACTGATTATAGGTTTGGTGAGCCTTTACCTCGCCAACTGCCTAATCAGGCGCCGACCCATCCTTAGACCTCACGTTTAAAGGAAACTACATTCCAGTAGAAATCCCCTATCAAGGTTTAGTCTCAGTTTCCCAAGGTTATCCTTAATCTAAGGGTAGGTTATCGACGTGTTACTGAGCGATACGCCGGTGTTTCCGAAGAAACCCCAAACTTGCATGGTTAAGTCGAATCTCAATAGCAGCAATCTCCCGCAGAATCAACGGGAATTATTTTTTAGTCGCAATTTAATTTAAGAAGCTTACTTTATCATATCTATCTCATACTTTATCCAAGATAAAGTATTCATTAATGACAATTAGTTCATTGTCCTTAGAAATTGAGCTAATAAGTGGTATTTAAATCTTTCTATCAAGTTAATAAAATCGAAAGACTGAAATTTAAAATCGAATAAATTCAACATATTTTAGTTTATATTGCATACACTTAATTCTTTTAAGGAGATTATAAACTTTAGAATTATTTGTTTTTTCTTTTAGCTTTTTCTTTCTTCATTCTTTTTCTTTGCCATTTCCATCTCATCTGGCCCTTTTTCTTCCAACGCCTAGAACTTCTTTTCATTTAGAGTAAGTTTTAAAAATTTTCCTTATTTAAATCTTGTGATTGTGATACTTATTAAAAAATGATTTGGAAAAAATGGCAAGAAACTTTAAGAGATTAGAAGTGTGGAATTTAGGATATGATTTGGTTTTAGATTTTTATAAATTGATTGAGAAATTTCCTGAATATGAAAAAGATAATTTAATTTCACAAATAAGAAGGGCAAGTACAAGCATCCCTTTAAATATTGCTGAAGGATGTAGTAGACAAAGTAAAAAATCTTTTTTACAATTTTTTATTTATGCTTATGGGAGCTGTAAAGAGTTAACTGTCCTTTTGATGTTGAGCAGAGATTTTAAATATATTTCAGAAGAGGTTTATGAAGATATGGATGAAAAAGTTGACAAATTATCAAGGAAATTATTTGTATTTATAAAAGAAGCTGGAGATTCAGAGTTCTTTCAATAATATAACAATTAACTTTCTTTTTTAATTTCTTGGAATTTAAATAAATTTAAGAAAGATTTTATTTCTGACATTAGTTCATAGACTTCTTCGTGAAGCTGGTCTTCATAACCTTCTAATCTTGATCTGATTACAAATTTATCATAGAATTCTCTAAAGAATTTTGTGACTGGGCTGTTTTCAAATTTGCTATCATAATCTCTCTCGATAATTGCATCAAATCTCATTTCTAAATCTCCTTCATTTGATTTTCTTTTAACATTACCCACCTGGACTTCTGCGCTTTTTAATCCTATAATTAAGAATTTAACATTTATATGGAACTTAACGTAATCTGATATTTTTCTTGCACCATACCATCCAATTTCAAGTTTTTTTGCTCCATCTCCCATAGCAGTTTCAAAATATTCTTTTTCTTGAAAATCATAATTATTTCTTGAGAACCACCTATACATTACTTTATACAATTCACCCATATCAAATACCGCTTTTTGCTTTATCTTTAATCCCTTAGCTATGAAATCTTTTTCAGACATAGTGTTTCGTTATATTATTTTAGTTAATATAAGTTTTGTTTTTTTAGATGCATAACCTTTTTTGACAAAAAGCTTAACCAAAAATATTAAGGAGTAAACTGGTTTAATGTAGCTTTTGACCTTGCATGCAAGTCATATATTTCAGTCCATAATTTCCCTGCGTATTTTAAAAAATATGGTTTTTTTATATAATAAATATATATTTTTCTTAGTAATTTTGTAAAGTTATTTTTTTCCCATTTATGCTCATAATCCATCTCCATTACAGCATTGAAATTCATTTCTAAATCCCCTTTGAACATTCCTTTTTCTTCTGTTGTTCTTAAAGACCAGATTTCCACATCTATTTTAAATTTTATAAACTGGGTTACTTTTCTCTCAAATACCCATTCAATTTGATATTCAGATCCGTCAGACTTGTCTTTTCTTGTAAAATTCTTTTCATTAAACTTGTATTTATGTTCCTGGGAGAAATCATGGAAAGTTTTGTATAATTGCTTTAAATTAAAATCCGCTTTTTGTCTAATAGATACTGTTCCTTCTTCTGTTATTGGCCATGAATCAGACATACTTTTTTATTTATATATTTTAGTTAATATAAGTTTTGTTTTTAGAAAAATAACCTTTTTTGACAAAAAGCTTAACCAAAAAAAATAAAGGATTAATTTAAAAAGCTTTAAGTTTTAGCTAAATATATGAAATTAACTGAATTTTTAAAACCAACAAAAGAAAAAATTTTAATTTTTTTAGTGTTTGGGATTTTATTTTTATCTGGGTGCACAACTCAGGAAGAAAAACTCTTTGGAGAACCCATTTCTATGGATCTTGTACCTTGTTCAAGTATATACGGGTGTGGACAAGGAGACGCACTGAAGATTTCTGGCAAGAATTATTTATTAGCCCAAGAAATACCAGAAGAATCAACTCTGGCACATAGATTCCCAAAAATAGAATGTTCTGCTGGAATTTGTTTGACTTTTTGTGGAGGAGGAGATTGTTACCAGCAAGAAAACAATAAAGTTTTTGTCTATGGAGGGATAATAGAAGGTGAAAAATCAAAAGATTTGAACCTTAGAAGAGGATATATATTAGTTAAACCCGATAATTCTGCAGATGTTTATATCCCGGAAAAAAATCCAGAGCTCTATAAAGTCCCAGAAAAAGAAGCTGAAAACAATTATATAAATACAGTAATTACTAATTTAGATTATCCTCTGAATAATACTAAGCTTTTACATAGGAGTATTTATAATTGTGAAGATCATTCTATTATTTCGGGACCTCAAGTCATTAATGTTCATACTTTTAGTGGGGGTTATCCCAATTTTGTTTGCAGAAACAGATATGAGTCTCACTGTTTGATGGATGGAAGCTTTGACCAATACTATGTTGAATGGTGTGAGGATGCAGAAGGAAATAGAATAGACGTTTAGTCTACAAGTTCAATAGAAATCCTCTATTGAGAGGATAGATTTAATTAATCTTCCAGTATTATAAGCTATTTCTTTAAACAACATTTCTTTGTTTTGTATGCCAATTTTTACACTTCTTATCATTGAACCCTGTATTCTCTTGATTACAGGAATACAGTTTCATTTTTACTTCGGTAGTTTGCTCTAAATCTCTTAATCCTTCTTTTTGCTTTCTTTCTGCATTCTCCCTTTGTCCTATGAATTGGCACATCTTTATTTTTAATTCTCATCCTATCTTCAGCTTTCAGCTCTTCTACTACAAATTTATGATACTCTTCTTTATCATAGCCTTTATCAGAATCAACAGATTTTATTTTCTTACCCGTACTATCTAAAACTTTCTTTCCTTTCATAATCGTTGGCTCAAAATTAGGAGAATCATGTGCAGGACTTCTCCGGATTTTGCTTGAAATAATCAACTGATGTCCAAATCAACAAAGGCGGATAATTTCATGTATTTCTTTATTTTACGGCGTTTTTTCTTATCCTTCTTAAGCACATTAATATAGTGAGATGATGTTCTAGTTAGCTGAAAACCTGTAGCATCAATACTTGTTCTTATGCTAAGGCTCATTGTGAGCAAGATAAATCCGACATTATTTTATCTAAAAACTGCACTCTTAACCTCTTTGCAGCCTTCTGCAAAGTTGTGAAATGCGGAGCCTCTTTAATTCCAAGCAATTTAAGGACTTCAGTGCATACATCTAATATGTCCTCAAGTGCCCTATAACTCTTATCAAATTCCTGTTTCAAAGCTAATAATACAATATGTGAGTATTTTCTTACTCTCAAATTCTTAAGGTTCTTAAGAATTTTTTTCACAAACTTAATATATTTCTTTTCCTTCCTCTTTTTATTTATGGGGTTTACTCTTCTAACATCCCATCTTAATGGTTAGGAGTAACCCTTATCTAATAAGGATTTCTACTGAGCCAGTCTACAGAAAGCTTTAAAAATAGCTAATTTTAGTGTCTATATAATATAGGGGGAATTAAGATGAGCAATCAAATACAACCAATATTCATATTACCAGAAGATACAAAAAGAACTACAGGGAAGGATGCGCAAAGAAATAATATAATGGCGGCCAAGGCTGTTGCTGAGACTGTAAGAACTACTTTAGGCCCTAAGGGAATGGATAAGATGCTGGTTGATAGTTTAGGTGATGTTATTGTTTCTAATGACGGAGTTACTATATTAGAAGAAATGCAGATTGAACATCCTGCTGCTAAAATGATTGTTGAGATAGCTAAAACTCAGGAAGATGAGATTGGAGATGGGACTACTACTGCTGTTGTTTTGGCTGGAGAATTATTATCAAATGCTGAAAAATTATTAGATAGAAATATACACCCTACTGTTATTACAAAAGGCTATAGATTAGCTGCTGAAAGGGTTCATAAAATATTAAATGAGATTTGCGAGACTATAACTGCTGATGACGAAGATGTTTTAAAACAAATTGCTATAACTGCGATGACTGGAAAAGGGGCTGAAAATGCCAAAGAGGTTTTAGCTGAAATTATTGTTAAAGCTGTTAAAGAAATTTCTGAAGATGGGAAAGTTAATCTGGATGACATAAAAATAGAGAAGAAAGTTGGCGGAGGGATTCAGGATTCTGAGCTTATTAGAGGAATTGTATTAGATAAAGAGAAAGTCCATTCTGGAATGCCATCTAAAGTTGAAGATGCTAAAATCGCTTTATTGGATGTCGCTATTGAAATTAGAAATACTGAAGTTGAAGCTAAAATAAGTATTAATGATCCTAGTCAGCTTCAAAACTTTTTAGATCAGGAAGAAACTATGCTAAGAAAAATGGTTGAGAAAGTTGTTAATTCCGGGGCTAATGTTGTTGTTTCCCAAAAAGGAATAGATGACGTTGCGCAATATTTCTTAGCTAAAAAAAATATTTACGCTGTAAGAAGAGTTAAAAATTCCGATATGGAAAAATTAGCAAGAGCTACTGGCGGCAAGATTGTTTCTAACTTAAATGAGTTAAGCAGAGATGATTTGGGCAATGCCGGCGTTGTTGAAGAATTAAAAATTGGAGATGAAGAGATGACTTATGTTAGAGACTGTGTTAATCCTAAATCTGTTACTATTTTAGTTAAAGGAGGAAGCAAGCATGTAGTTGATGAAGTTGAGAGAGCTGTTACTGATGCTTTGGGAGATGTTAATGCTGCTTTAGTTGATGGCAAAGTTGTTGGCGGCGGAGGTTCAGTTGAGGTTGAAACTGCTAAACAATTAAGGGAATATAGCAATCAATTAAGCGGAAGAGAACAATTAGCTGTTAATGCTTTTGCTGACGCTTTAGAAGTTATTCCAAGAACATTAGCTGAGAATGCTGGTTTAGACCCTATTGATATGATGACTGAGTTAAAAAGTTCTCATGAATCCGGAAATAAATGGGCAGGGATAGATGTATTTGAAGGCAAAGTTGTTGATTCATGGGAAGCTGGAGTAATTGAACCTTTGAAAATTAAAACTCAGGCTGTTAAAAGTGCTTCAGAAGTAACTGAATTAATTTTAAGAATAGATGATGTAATTGCAGGGGGCAATAGCAAAAGGGAAAGCGGTATGCCACATGGAATGCCGCCTATGATGTAAAATGAATGAAATATTTTCCAGCGAATATTGTGAATTAGTTTTAGAAGATGTTGATACTGTATTTAGAAGAAACTTATTTTTTAGAGAGGAAGCTGAGAAAAAATTTGGAGATGCTATCGATGAGGTTCATTCTTTTTTAACTGGAAGGGAAGACTTAATTGATAGGCTTACTATTGTTAGGGCTGTTGAAAGATTGGGAAATAATGGAATGATGTCCCCTTATTCAGTAGAGGATTGTTATAGGATCGCTGAAGCATATATGAATAAATATGGATTATTAAATAAAAAAAATGAAGTTTCTCCAGAGGCCTTAATTGCTATGGATTCTTGAGATGAGAGATTATGATCCTAATGGTGATGAATACGAAAGATTAATGTATTATACTGATGGACATCCAGAAGTTTGGAGTTCTGAAATGATTAGGGAATTTCAAAGGTATTTAAGAAAACATCATGATGCTCCTAGTATTTTTGTTAATTTAAGATATCAAAGATTAGTTGATGAACAAGTTAGTGAACTTTTAAGAGTTGCTGATGAATTTGATCCTACTGAATAAATTTATCTAATTCTTTTTTTGCTTTTTCTCTTTTTTCCTGATGCTGTTTTAAGAAAGAATTAATTTTTTCGATTGTAATTTGTTTTAATTCCCCTGTTAGTAATTTTCCAGATTCATAATCTTCTTTTATTTTATTTAATTTTTTATCATCGGGTTCGAATAATAGTTTTAAGTATTGGAATGAGATATCTGTCTCTGTGTTTCCTCCTTTTTCTTTATGTTCTTTTAGATTTGGCTGACCTCCTGAAAATGCGTATTTTTTTATTTTATTTTCAACTTCTTTTTCAGAGTCTGTTAATGCTATATGAGAACTTGGGTCTGATGAAGACATTTTTGTTTTTATTCCCTGCAATCCTGGGAGTAATTTATGAAAAGTAAAACATGGTAAAAAGAAATTCATTCTTGATGCTATATCCCTTGAGAAAGATGCGTGATTAATCTGATCCCATCCAACAGGCGTTAATGTTATTTTGTAGTTTTCTAACTGTGGGTAGAGAATATCTGCAACCTGAATTAAAGCGGAGGTTAATTTTTCTGGGCTAATATCTCCATAAATGTTTTTTACTTCATTAAAAGTTGTTTTTGCTGAGGCTAGTTTGCTTAAATTATTGTATTCTTTTGATCTTTTTGGACCTTCAGACTGGAAATAAAATTCAAAATTTTTTTTAGATAATCCTAAAGCTATGAAATTTAATAAATATTCTTCTATAGCAATTTTTTTTGTTTCTTCTGTTGATAAATTTCTTGTTAACTGAGCTTCTATGTCTGCCGATAGTAAAAATATCTTAGCTCCTAATTTTTGATAATAAATAACTTGGTTAATAACAGACATGTGTCCGAAATGGAATTTTCCAGATGGCATTAGACCTGTAAGAATTGCAAATTTCTTTTTTTTAGATATACATTCATCTATTTTGTTGAAATCTTTATGACCTATGACCAATCCACGCCTTATTTCTATTGGGGCATTTTTTAGTTTTTTTGTATATTTAGAGAAGTCACTTATACCAAAATCCTTCATAGACTTTTCATAATTTTTTACTTCCTTAAACTCCCATGGGTCTATTATTTCTTTTATAGTATCCACCTTCTCGATATATTATTTAATTCTTGTTTATTTAAAGGTTGCCAAGGTAAACCATATATAACATTTTCAATTAAAAACTTTCTGAATTTTTCAGAACATATATAGAAATGATTACTCCGTCTGGGTCTTTTTACTTCTGTTGCTTCTATTTTAAATCTTTCCTCTATATTTCTTATTAATTTTTTAGTTTCTTCTTTTGAGCCGTTTTGATGATAAAGCCCTTGTTTTATATAAGTTATATTCTTCTTATAAGGTCTAAGATATTTTAAAAGATGGATAGTATCCCTGTCGAAATCTTTATTGTAACTTATTAATACTTTATAATTTGGTCCTCTCTTTAAATGTTGGATTAATATATTTTTCTTTCTTGGATGTGAGAATCCTATAACTTCTGCATATTTATACAGACTTTCTGAAAATAAATTAACCGCCTTTGCTTCTTTTTCTTCCTTCGTATAGAAAGATATTTTATTTCTTGAGCAAAACCCTTCAAATTGTTTTATTAATTTATTAGAGTTACTTTTTATTTTGATACTCTTTGTTTTTTCATCTATAAAACCATCTGTATCCATTATACCCCTCCAGAATTCACTTTCATATTTTTTTAGATTATTTGGAAAATATATTATTTCGCTTTTTCTACCAAAAGGTACTTTGAAGAAATAATTGATGTATCTACACAACCATTTATTATTTAAGTTGTATCTCCATTCATTTTCTGTTTTGAATTTTTTTCCACTTACATTAAACTCTTTTTTTATCAGTTCATCTATAATTTCAAAATATTCCTTTGAAGATTTTAATTTTTCTTTATCTGATTGTCCATCTGTTATTTCTAATAATGTTTCTGACTTTCTGAGGTGACCATCTCCATTAATTACACCCACTAAATAAGAAATATTCCTGTTGATTTTTTTTGGACATAATCTTAAATTATTAATTTCTATCACATCTCCAAATAAACTTTCATTTAAACATAAACTTATCACCCTTAAGAATATAATGTTCGCTTTACTCTTGTTAAATAATTTCAGATATCTGTATTTTGCTTTATATATAGAGACAAATTTAATTTTTGTATAAACTTCTAAGTTTTTTATAAATTCTAGAAATCCCTTATCAAAATTGCCATATTTCTTTTTTGTTAACTTTATTATAATATCTTTATTTTTAATATTTAATGTTGGGGTCCTTAATGTAAAATTCTTATCTTTTATATCTTTTTTCTTAACCAAGCAAGCATATATACTATTTTTGTCTTTTAATAATTTATCTTCTTTATAGGTTATCATTTTCGGATAGTGGTTCTAATGATGATTTTGTAAGTTTTTTATAAATTCAATGTCTATTTTTTGCATTAATTTAGTTTAAAGTATAGTAGTATAAATAATTTATTGTTTATTTTAGAGAGTAATAATAGTTATAAATAAGTTGTTTTGAATATTATTTATGGATAGTAACGGTTCTAATGGAGATAATTATGCTGCAAGAAAACATGCTACTATGATTTCTTATTTAAGAGATAATCCTTCTTTGCTTGGACTTGATGGGAGGGTTTGGTTTACTTCTCTTGAAGGATCTTTAAAAATGGGTAGAGGAAGGGGAGGAGAGCCGGATGTTGTTTATATTAGCAGATATCCCCATAAAAATGGCAGAGTACATGAGGCTAGAGTTTCTATCTTAGAATATAAATGCACAGATTGTGATGGACAAAGAAGAAGAGCTGAAAGAATGCTAAGAGGATATCGGGGATCATTCCGGCATAATTTACCAACCTTTCTTATAGACTTGTTTTATTCTTATGGGGGCGAAGTTGAAGAAAGAAAAAAAGGTATGATTATTGTTGCTGATCCAATGGTAATCCCTATTAATTAATTATTTTCCTTTCAAATGCCTTTTAATATTATATAATTCTGTGCTTGCCCTGTAGATTACAAATATTATAACGATAAATACTAAGATATATGCGCCTAATAGATATAATTCTTTTGAGATTCCTTTCAATGAAGATTCGAATAAAATTATTTTTCTGATAATAGCTTCTCCTATTACAAAGATATTATAATTCGCTATCTGCCTAAAGCCTGTCGGCAAGGTTTCTAATGGGATTATTGTATTTGAGAAGAATAATAAAATAGTTCCTAATGATATTGAGCCGATTGTAGCTGTTTCCTCAGAAGAAAACACGTAGCCTATTATCATTCCTAATAAGATAAATGTGGTTGTTATAATCAATAAAGCCAAGGAGATATTTATTAAAGTTGAGGATAAAGCCGGATTGAAAGATACCATAACCCCAAATACTATTGCTAACTGCAAAATAACTATTAAGATATTGGTTAAATAAGTGGCGAAGATAAATACTATGCTGTTTGTGGGAGAGATGAAATTTCTGAAAAATGCTGCTGAAGTTTTTTCTCTTATAACAGTTATGGAGGATAATAAAATTGATACAAACATAACAACCATCATTATTAAAGTTGGGAATAAGTAATTGATATGGGTTTCTTCTTTTGAGATTGGTTTTGTTGTTGTTTTAATTGGGCTGACAATGCTGTCCACATCAGTAACTGCTATTGCTTCTATTCTTGTAATTATTGAATCTGTTGTGTCCCTTATTGTTTGCAATTGCAAATTTGAAGATGATAGATCTGTATTTACTTCTGATATTTTAGATAAAGCGTTTGTTCTTGAAGCATCTAATGCATTGAAACTATTTATTTCCGCGTCAATAGAGTCAATTAAATTATTTAATGCATTAAAAGATTTATTATATTCAGTTTCAAGCTCATTAGTTTCATTTTCCATTTCACTAACTATTAAATTTAGTTCAGAAAAATTAACATTCATATTGATAATATTGCTTTCTAATTCTCCAACTTTGCTTCTTAAATCAGAGTTTTTCTGCTGAACATTTATTATTTCATCTCTTTTTAACTGCAATTCAGCACTAGTCTGGGTTAATTGCCCAATAATTGTTTCCGTTAAATCCTTGCTTAATTCATCTGATCTTTCTGTAACTTTTGATAAAATAGCACTTTTAATTGCGAATACTAAATTAGCTCTTGACTGGTCGACATATAATTCTATTTCTTCTCCTGATTCAACATTTAAATTATCTGGAAAGATTATACAGATATTAACAACACCCGATTTTACTCCGTCTGTACACTGCTGAGAATTTTCTAATCTTGTTACTTTATAATTATCTGTTTCTAATTTTGTTAATATAGAGTTTGATAACTCACTATAACTTCCGGAATAAGAGCCTATTGCTATTTCTGAAAATGAGGATGTATTAAAGGCAGAGCCTACTAATAATATTAATAATAATGGACCTAGTAAAATAATTAATGCTGAACTTTTAGACCTAATTAGAATCTTCAAATTTTTTTTTACAATTTCGTATAGCTTAACCACCTTTTCTCACCAAGCTTTCAAATACTTCACCTAAGGAAGCTTTCCTAACATCCACTTCTAATAATTTATCTTTTAATCTATCAACAGTTCTTAAGACTTCAACTAAAACCGGCTCTGCATTTCTTGTTCTGATTACTAATTTTCCATTTTCTACTTTCATTGAAGATATACTTTTTTTATGGTTCTTTAGTTTAGCCATTAATGTTGTATATTTTTTAGAGTGGAGATTAATTATAATTTCCTCTTCTTTAGAGAATGAGTCTCTTAATTGTTCTGGGGTTCCATGCTTTAGAACTTTTCCATTATGTAGAAT
>JAGVZL010000038.1 GCA_018302505.1 Candidatus Woesearchaeota archaeon
TGACCACTGAACTATCGGGGCATAATCAATATTAATTTTGAATCCTTTTAAATTTTTAGAAAGATCTACACTCTCAAATTGAGAGGGCGAGCGTTTTGCTCTTGACTAAATAATATTAATGCTATTGAATAAATAAAATTAATAACAAGAGTAAAATGGGAGTTAGCGTTCTTGACCACTGAACTATCTGGGCATTACGCGGAAGCTAACTTTTACATATTTTAAAATTTATCCTGAGCGTGATGTCACGCAGGGGCTTTGCTCTTTACTAATTATTTATTAATTTATATTTAAAAGTATTCTTTTAAAGAGGAAAGCTCCGTAGAGGTATACTCTACACTCTCAAATTGAGAGGGCGAGCAAATTGAATATTCATAAAAAAATCTAAATAAAATAGCCCCACTCTGCTCCCGACCCCGATTTCTAAATTTATAGATTATCTTCTACTCGCGACCTCGCACGGGATATTAATTTATTTTATTTTCTCCCTACCACGAAGTCGCTCTGAATTAATTGAAATCAAAGTCGCTCGGGATTCGACACCTTCGGTTCTCATTCCGAGATTTTAATTATGGAAATTTTCAATTTGATAATAATAGTCCCACTCGGATTCGGGCTGAAAACATCTCTTCGAGATTTTCGCCTCGTTCGTCCAAGCGTGGCCAAACGAAACTAAAGTTCGAATCCAAAAATAAAATAGCCCCACTCGGATTCGAACCGAGGTCACGAGGTTCAGAACCTCGTATACTTGACCGCTGTACTATGGGGCTGAATTACAATCTTAACAAAAAGAATATTTATAAATCATTTTCTCTTTGAAATTATATGTCTAAACAAGAAAATAATGATAATATAATTTTTGCCTGGCTTGCAGTTTTTTTTACAATTATAGGATTTTTAATTGCAATTCTTATGAAAAAGGAAAACAAATATGTAATGTTTTATGCAAAGCAAGGATTAATATTGTTTATTGGACAAATAATAATCTGGCTTTTATCTGGAATTTTTGGCTGGTTAAAATATCCGCTATTGATTTTTTGGGTAATTCTCTGGGCAATGGCTTGGATTAATTCTCTTTCGGGAGAAGAAAGAAACACTTGGCTCATTGGAGATTTAGCCAGAAAAATAAAATTATAGATTAAAAGGTTAATTTAATAAATGTTCTTAGATATATTATAAAAGATTCTAAAAAATGGAAGAACTAAAAAAATTAAAAAATGTTTTTGAAGGTATAGAAGTTTATAATGCTGGCATTCCAAAATTTCTCAGAAATTTTACGAGAGATGGAATAATTTCTGCAATATTAATGAATGATGCAAAAATGTTAAAAAATCAGCTGCGTTTTTGCTCTTTAAATCAGGGTTCTAAAAAAAATCCAATAACTGGAGAAGAGCCAGGTAAAATTTTTCATGAATATCCTGGAGTAATTTTTGAAAAAAGAGAAAATCTTTCAACAGAATTTAATGCATGCGATACTACTGCTTTATTTATAATTGGCCATAAAAAATATTTCGAATTAACAAATGATAAAACTTTACTCAAAGAACAAAAAGATAATATTCAAAAGGCAGCAGCATACATAGAAAAACATCTCCAAAATGGACTATTTACAGAAAATCCAAAATTCGCCGACGCAAAAAAATTTGCTTTGAAAGTCACATATTGGAAAGATTCTGTTTTGATTAATAGAAAAGGTGGGGAGCCCAAATATCCTGTTGTTTTCACATTAGCGCATATACAAAATATGAGGGCAATGAAATATGCATCAGAATTACTAAAATCAAAAAGATTAGAAGAAAATTATACTAAAATGAAAAAAGCATTAGAGAATTTATGGGACTATAAAAAAAGAAGTTTTTATATTGCCATAGATAAAACAGGCCCCATACAAGGAATATCTTCAGATATTTTGCACGCACTTTATTATTTAGAAAAAAATGAAATCACAAAAGAAAAAATCAATGAAATTTTAAGAAATGCAATGATATTAGAAACAAAAATTGGATATTCCACACTAGATCCAAATTTAGGAGATAAAATAAAAAATGGTTATCATTCAAGAACTGTCTGGCCATTTGAACAGGCAATAATTTATGAAGGCGCAAAAAAGTTTGGGTTAAAAAAAATCATGAAAATTAGCTCAAGAATTTTAGAATACCTTGATACCAATCCAGAAATTTTTAAGTTAGAAAACGGAAGCTTCCAAAAAGGGGGATGCGACCCGCAATTATGGACAATTGCTGCAAAAAAATATTTTAAAAGGCAAAAAATTAATTCCCAAGATATTTAAAGATATTAATATATTTTTCAGCTTGTTTTTTAATATCAAAATTATATTCAACATGTTTTCTGCAATCTTTTGCTTTTATAGATGAAACTTCCTTAATAGAATCTCTAAATGATTTGTAGTTTTCTGCAGGAATTACAAAGCCGGTTCTTCCATGAACGACAATTTCTGGAACAGCGCCTAGATTATATGATATAACGGGAGTTCCAGTTGCCATGGCCTCAATCATAACTAAACCAAAAGGTTCATGCCACCTAATTGGCATTAAAAAACATTCAGAATACTTAAACCATTCTTTTTTCTGAGTATCATCTACTTCTCCAACATAAACAACTCTCCCATTCTTGCCATAATCCTTTTTGTAAAATTCTTTAGTAAATTGATCAATTTGGTCTGCTGGAATATCTAAATTAAATTCATCAATAAATGGTTTAACTTTCTTATCCCAAAAATCCTTAATAGGTCCTCTAAATGCATGAATTGGACCAGCAATAACCAATTTCTTTCCAAGATCCCTGGCAACTTTAATTGCAGTATCTTGTCCTTTATTAATGCCTATCTTGCCCAAAGAAAGAAGATAATCTCTTTTCTCTTCCTGATAAGGATAATCCTTTACACGTATAGAATTATAAACATTAAATTCAACAGGAATTAATTCACTAAAGAAACTTCTTTGTGATTCGCTTATTGAATTAAAATGATTATATGAATAAATAACATTAGGTGTTGGATTAGGAATTGAAGACATCCCATTTTCACTATGTAAAGACCCATGAAGAGTGGTCAATATTGGATTTTTTAAACCGCTTTTAAGATATTGTTCTTGTATTATTAATGGAAGGTGGTCATGAATTGCATCCGGCATTACTTGATTTATTGCATCAAGAGCAACGGTTGTATGGATTTTTAATGCTTTTTGTTTTTGATTTTCATTATAGAATACGCCCCCATTATTATTCCATGCTCCATGTTCTGTGGAAGGAATTAATTTACCTTTGATAATTGAATCTGCAGGAGCAACAATATAAGAATCATGCCCCATTCTTACAAATTCTTCATCAAGGTCTCTAATAACTCTTTCAATTCCTCCATATTTCATATCTACTTTTATGGGAAGAACGGGCTTTGAAATTTGTAAGATTTTCATTTTTAATTTTTTGATATTTTTAGATATCTTCTAAACCTCAATTAAAACTTTATAAATCTTTGCACCATTAATTTGATATGAAAATGTTAAACAGGAGATTTATCAAATGAAAGCGAATTCAGGAAAAATTTGTAATCATTTTCTAAATAGGAGATTTATCAAATGAGAGTAAGATATAGTTTTTCTTCAAGAAGGACAAGGCATATTAAAAATATGAGAAAACAGAGAGGCAAGTATCCAGAACTTATCCTAAAAATTATTCAGGATTCAGATATAATCTTGGAAGTTCTTGATGCAAGATTTATTGAAGAAACTAGAAATACAGAAATTGAAGAACAAATAAAAGGACAGGGCAAGAAATTAATATATGCTTTAAATAAATCAGACCTTTTATTAAAAAAAGAAAAAAAAATTAATCTAGATTATAGCATTTTAGTATCCTGCAAAGAAAGAAGCGATATAAGAAAATTGAGGGAATTAATAAAAATTTTATCCAAAAAAATCAAAAAACCTTTTGGAGAGAAAATTATTGTTGGAATAATCGGCTATCCAAATACGGGAAAAAGTTCTTTAATAAATTTATTAATTGGAAGAAGTTCGGCAGGAGTCGGTTCAGAAGCAGGATTTACAAGAGGTATTCAAAAATTAAGATTAGATGAAAATATTTTCATACTTGACAGCCCGGGAGTAATTCCTGAAACACAATACTCTCATACTGAAAAAGAAAAAATTTCAAAGCAGACAATTGCTGGAGGGCGTTCATACAGCCAGGTAAAAGATCCGGAGATTGTAGTTGCAAAATTAATCAGCGCTTATCCCCAGATTTTAGAAAAATTTTATAATGTTCAAGCGAACGGAGATTCAGAAATTTTAATTGAAGAGCTCGGAAGAAAAAAAGGATTTTTGAAAAAAGGCGGACTTGTTGATGAAAATAGAACAGCAAAATATATTTTAAGGGATTGGCAAACTGGAGAGATTAGGATTTAGCGTTTGGAAAAATATTTTTTATATAACTCTGTTGAAAATTCTTTGTTTTTATTATAAAAATCTGATTCATATTCACATAATTTTTTTTCTATTGTGGAATCGTCCCCAATTCCTACCACTCTATAAATCCCATGCATACATTCATGTATTAAAGTAGATGCTTTTTCTTTTAAAGGATTATTTGAATTAATTATAATTTCAAAATTAAAAGAATTCCAAGGGTCAGTTCTGGATATACTTCCTTCAAATTTTTTTGTAGTTAATTTAATGAAGTTTATTCTAGAAACATGTTTATCTAAAAAAGAAATTGTCAAATATTTTGTTAGCGGAAATTTGTTTAATCTTTCTAAAAATTCTTTATTATTTAAATATTCAAAAAAATCACAATTCATTCGTTTATTACTTTTATAATCGGTTTTCCACCAAGGCAGTTTGTTGAGATTCATTTTTATAACTCCTTAACCATATAAACCCCTTCATCATCTAATTTATATCCAAGTTTTTTATAATATTCTCTTACGCCGACACCGGAAATAACAGATAATTTTTTTAATCCATCCTCTTTTACAATTTCTTCCGCTTTTTGCATCAACATTTTTCCAAAACCGCGATGCTGTGATTCAGCTC
>JAGVZL010000017.1 GCA_018302505.1 Candidatus Woesearchaeota archaeon
TAAAATCATATTTATTTGTAATAGATAATAAGTCAATGAAATTAACATTTAAAACAGCTTCTAGTATTTTATTATTTAAATTTTCTAATTCTGTTTTTATATTATACCTAAACGGAGCGAAATTATACAAAGGGCCATAATTCAATAAGTTGGAAGAAACTATAAAAATTACATTTTCGATTTTTGATAATTTTAAAGCTAAACTTTTAATTATAGTTTCATCTAAAGTGGAAGTTAAGACTGGCAAGATTCTTAGGCTGTCTAAATTCTTTTTATTAACATACTGCAATAAAGGCAATTGCAATTCGATTGAAGATTCTGAATTATGTGAGGCTTCATCTATCAAGGAATTTGAACTTAATAATTTATTGACTGAATTTCTATCGATTCTTATTATTCCAAAGGGTGTTGAAAAGTCCTGCAAAGTTAATAAGACCTTATCTGATTTTTGAGATAAACTCCCTAAGATAATAAAAGTCAAGGGTGTTGGAGATTCTGCTAAATCTTTATATGCCCAGGAGGACATTACAGAGGACAATGAATAAGATAAATTTGGAACTATAATCGCCTTGACATTTTTATCTTTGATTTCCAAAGGAGTAGAGCCTGTGCCTTTTTCGAAAGCTGATTCTATTTGGAAGTTTAATTTTGCAAAATCGGATTCATATAAAACCCCAGAAGCTATTGGAACTCTCATTATCTTCTCTTAAGTTTTTTTTCTTTTAATCTTTTTTCTACTTTTTTAAGCCTTTCTGATTCTCTTTTAAGTTTTTTGTTAGTAAATTCTAAAATTCTCTTTTCTTTAGATACTTTTGAAAATTCAATCTTTAACTTTTGTGATTCTTTTTTTAAAAGCTCCTGCTGTTTTTTAATTTCTTGTTTAGCTTTATCTGCTTCTGAGTTTTTAGTTTGTATTTGTTTTAGCAAATCTTCAGCTTCTTTACTTGCGGTTGCTGTTTGCTGAGATCTATTTTTAACATTAGACTCTATAACTTTTAATTGCTCTTCTTTCTGCTTCGTTTTTTCAGACTCTGAGTTTAATTTTCCCTCTCTTTCTTTTAACTGCTGCTCTAATTTTTTTAAATTATCCTGCTGCTGTTTTCTAGAAAGCTCCAGAGATTTTTTAGCTTCTTCTGCTTCTAATTTTAATTTCTTCAGATCTTCTTTGGCTTTTTGCTCTTCTTCTTTTGTTTTGTTTCTTAAATCTAAAATTTCCTGTTTGTCTTTATTTTTTTCTTCTTTAATATTATGCTCCAAAGCTTTTAACTCATCTTTTTTCTGTTGTTTTTCAAGTTTAATCTCTTCTTTTTGCTGTTTTATTTCTGAAGTTAAAGTATTAAATTTAGCCTCATTTTCGTTAAAGGATTCTCTCTCACGATGGATTTTTTCAAATTCAAGCTGCAAGTCCCGCTCTTTTTTCTTTAATTCATCTTCCTTTGTTTTAATTCCTTCTTCTCTAATGTTCAAATCTGATTTTTGCTTAAGAACGTCCTGTTTTTGATTTTCTAATTGAATATCCCTTTCCCTAACTAAGTCCCTTTCTCTTTCTAAGGTTTTTTTGCTTTGATGCAATTCCTCTCTTTGCACATCTAATTTTTGTTTTCTTGGAACTATGTCTTTTTCTTCAATTTGTTTTTTTATTTTTAGAATATTTGTGTTAATAACCACTTTGCTTTCAAAATACGAGGAATAATATAATAAAATTAAAGATGTTAATGCGGATAGATAAGATGCTAAGGGTGTAAAGATTCTTAAGATTTCTAATAAAATTAAAATTATAAAGATTAAGTATAAAATTGAGCTTTTAGATTTAAGGTAATTTACTTTATCTTCATTATATGCTTTTAATAAGAATAGAACAGATAATATGAAAAATCCTAATGTTATAATATCAAATGTAATTATTTTAACCCCTCCTTTTAAAAACACTGAGAAATTTATATATAAAGTTATATGTGGTAGAAAAAAGAGAAAGTATTATATATTTGAAATTAGTATTTGAGAAATGGGTGATAACTTATGATGTGTGGAAAATGCAGTAAAATAAGCAGTGCTGTTTTCTTGGCGTTAGGTATTCTGTTCTTAGCAGCAGATTTAACAACCTGGGATTTCTGGGGTATCCAATGGTGGTCAGCATTGTTTGTAGCAGTTGGTGTTATCGGCTTCGCAAGTGGATGCTGTGGTGACTGCTGTGGAGAGGGCAAATCTATGGGTAAAAAGAAATAAAAACCCTCTTTTTTTTCTTTTAAAAAAATGGCTAAATATAAGCAGTTATGTGCGGTTTGCAAAAAGAAACATGTTGTTATGGAGAATAGAAGGCAGAGACCTATATGTTTAGATTGTGAAATGAGGTATTGGGATAAAGTTGAGAATAAAAAATATAAAGAATTATTTGATATTCCTAAAAGTTTTTATGAAAAAAATTATTTTTTGAGAAATGTTAGGGGTTATTATGATAGATGTGACAAATTAAGTGTAAAACAGATAGCTGCATTTAAGAAAACTGTTAAGGAAATGAAAGAAGAAAAGAAAGACAAAGCTTAAATATTTTATCTTATTCTATTTTATTATGATATTCGGTTATTTTGTTCTAGGACTAATTGTTGTTATAGTATTAGCTAGTATTAAACAAGTAAACCAGTATGAAAAAGGTGTCAAATTCAGATTTGGAAAATATGTTGAGATGATGCAACCTGGATGGAGATTAGTTTTTCCTATTATTGAAAGCTGGAGAAATATTGATTTAAGGGTTAAGACTGTTGATGTTCCGAGCCAGGAATGTGTTAGTAAAGATAATATCTCTATAAAGGTTAATGCGGTTTTATATTATAAGGTTGTTCAAGCTGAAAAGGCGGTTATGGAAGTTGAGCATTTTATGTATGCTGTTTCTCAATTAGCCCAGACCACTATGAGGAATATAGTTGGAGAATTTGAATTAGATGAAATTTTAAGTCAGAGAGATGAAATTAGCAATAAAATTCAGACTATAGTTGATAAGGAAACCGATCCATGGGGGGTAAAAGTAACTAGGATTGAGCTGAAAGATATTGAAATTCCTGATGATATGAAAAGAACAATAGCCAAGGTTGCTGAAGCTGTCAGGGAAAGGAAAGCGATTATATTAAAAGCTGAAGGAGAGACTATTGCTTCTAAGAATTTAAGCAAAGCCGCTCAGGAATTAGGAAAAAACCCAGGAGCCCTGCATTTAAGAACATTGCAGACTTTAAATGATTTAAGCTCTGATAAGTCAAATACTGTAATTATAGGCATTCCTTTAGAAATCTTAAGAGCTTATGAAAAGATGAAGAAATAATTATTCTCTTTTTGAACAAATTTTGCAAATACTTGGGTCAGATTCGGTCATTTCCACTTCATCAAAAATATGATGGCAAATCCGGCAAACGTGTTTTAGTTTTTTATTAGAAGTCTTTCCATAAATCTTTTTGAACCATTCTTCTAATTTTTTCTTGATATTCATAGTCCAAAACTCAATATTTAGTATTTTTAACTGTTTTGGTTTACTCATTCAACAAAGCTTCAAAGAAATCTTTAGAATGTGACTTCATCAAATCCATTGCTTTATTGAAAATACCTGTAGTGTAAATGTGGATTGTAGAGGTTGCTTGATTTAGGATAACCTTAGCTTCTGTTGGGATAATCTCATCTTTTTGTTTTTTAAAGTGCAATAAAGATAAAGCTCTTTCATTTGCTTTGATATGGGAATTTGCTTTTATTGAAAATAAGATTCCTGGATTTTTAGCCCTTATTATAGAGGAATTTTCTCTTATAGGGCTGTAAACTTCGGCTAAATTTTCATTTCTCTCAACCACATTGCCTAATCTTCTGTTTATTGTTAATATCCCTTCTATTGGGGATTTATAACCTAGCCTATCACTTAAAATAAATTGTTTTTCAGGAAGTAAAACTTCTGCATCTAACATTCCCTTATGGGCTAATACAGAGTTTAAGCCTCTAATGCCTTCATTTAGATATTTTGAAGATACACTCATTCCCCCTCCGATTTCTACTGTTAAAACAGGAGTTTTATGCAACTTCATAGATTCTGAAGCTAAGAATCCCTGCTTAAATTTTCTTTTCATAACAATTTCAGTTCCGAAAATTCTGCTAAGCTCGTCAACTTCTTTATATTCCTTATCAAAAATTCTTGTATGCGGAAGCAAAATATAATTTTTATTTGAATCGTGGAAATCCAATCCAAAATCCGACTGAGAAACCACTGAATCCATAAAAGTTTGAGCTAGTTTATATGAAAATGAATTTTTATCTTTTCCAAAACAACGATTTAAGTCTTTATCATCATATCTTACTCTTCTTTCTCCATAATGAAAGCCTATTGGGTTTAATATCGGAACAATAATTAAAGTTCCTGTTATCAAGCTAGGGTCTACTTTTTTAAAAAATGTTGAGACAATCTTGATTCCATTTAATTCATCTCCGTGAATACCTGCCGAGATGAAAGCTGTTTTTCCATTTTCATCGCCTCGGATTATTTTAATTGGTAATTTTGTGGACTTACTTTTATAAGAAACTCTTAAAAACCCTGAAGATATTTTCCCTTTTTTTGAGACACAAGTGCCAATTCGCATTTTTTAATGAAAAGATTTATTAATTAAAAAACTTTTGGATAATTATGGTTAGCGTTTTTGATGTTATAAGGGAATTTACATTAAATTCTAAGATAATTGGAACTAACTTAGTTATTGCTTTGGTTATAATTGTTATTGGAGTTTTAATAGGAAAATTTGTTAAATTAGTTTTGAGCAGGATTTTGAGCAGGTTAAGAATCGAGAGGATTTTTAAATTTAGAAGTGTGGATGTTGGATTAACTATTATTAAATGGTCTGTTTATCTGTTTTTTATCAGTTTTGCAATCAAACAGTTAAAAATACCCTATCTTAGCGATGGGTTTATTGATTCATTGTCTATTATACCAAGGTCTATTGGGGCATTTATTGTTGTGGTTGCCGGGTTTTTATTTGGGAAGTATTTGAAAGAGAATATTATGCAGGCAAATAAGGAATGGGCTTTATTAGGAGATATCTCATTCTACTTTTTCTTATATTTATCTTTTATAATTTCGATACAATTAGTGTTTTTTTCTGAAGAATTTTTAATTAATTGGGTTAGTTTAATATTTACTGCTTTCTTTTTGTTATTTTTAGTTTTGAAAAATAGGAAATAAAGGGTTAAAGTTCATAGACTGTATCTATTATCCCTAAGGCATCATCTATTTGCATTCTTAAAAATAAATAAGTAGTTCTATTAGTTGGATTGAAATATCTAAAAAAAGTACATGGACAATAGGTCTTCCTGTATTTTCTCATTATATCTAAGACTCTACCATCTTTAAACTCCTCTAGCTCACACATTTCCCTTCTAATTCCTTCCACAAACCTTATATCCGATCTTACTTCTGGAAAATAACTCCTTGTAGCATAAGTATTCCCTATTGTATGGAAAGATAATAATTCTAAGGCAGAATTTATTTTTGAATGTTGGCTTAGCCATTGAAACATCTTGAAAGGTATTTTAATTCCAAATATATCATCTATTGTAGTTTCGGATCTCATTATATTATAAAATAAAACTATAAAAAACAGCTATTGCTAAAACTATGAAGTAAACAGCTTTATTCCAGATAAATACTTTTTTTCCATCTAACTGCCAAATAGGAATCATATTGAAGACTGCCAACCATGAATTAATTATGAAACCATATTGTGAAACTAATGGAAAAATTCCTAAAGCTAATGTTCCTAAGAATATTGTAGCTAAAACTAAATTTGTTATAGGACCTGCTACTGAGATAATTCCATTTTTCCTATAATCTACAAAGCCCTGAATCATCACTGCTCCTGGTGCTGCAAATACAAATCCTAAGAAAGACATACCAATTGCCAATAACAGCATTGGATCAAAACTTCTGAATTCTGCAAAACATTTGTAATGCTGTGCTACTAATTTATGTGCTAATTCATGCAATAAGAATCCTAAACCAACTGAAAATGCTGCTACGAAAACTGCGTTTACTAAACCTATAGTATCACTTAAGATTATACCAAAAGCTATTGAAATTGCGACCCATGCTTTAGTCAAATCTATAATTTCTTCCTTAGAAGTTTTTATTCTCATACGTGTTTTTTGCAGTTTGCCCTTTATAAGTTTTATCCGACACACGACACACACGACACACACGACAGACCCCCGTGGCGTTTATAAATGATAATTGATTATTTTTAATTAGAATGGTATTAAAAGAGTTGCAATTCCTAGTAAAATAACGGAAGATTTGGCTTATATTTGTGGTGTTCTTGTTGGGGATGGTCATATAAGTTATAGAGAAAGAAAGAAAACTATGGTAATAAAAATAGTTGGAAACCCCAAAGATGAAAAAGAATTTTATTGGGAAGTTATTGGTCCTAAGTTTCAAGAATTATTTGATGTATCTTTAAAAATTAAATATCACGACTCTAAAACTACTTTTGGATTTACATTTTTTTCCAAGACAATTGGTAAATATTTAACAGAATTCATAAAACTCCCAGAAGGTAGAAAATATGAGTCTCTAAGAGTTCCAGAAATATTTGCAAAAAATAAAAATTTCTTAATTGAGTTTATAAGGGGAGTCTTTGATACTGACGGATGTATAACATTCAAAAAAAGATATAAAGATTATCCTTATTACCCTGTTATTTCCCTCTATTCTAGAAGTGATTTATTTATAAAAGATATCTCTAGAATTTTAAAAAATTTGGGATTTAGGATTGTTGAATCTTATAATATGATAAAAAGTGATAATAGAGTTAAAAATGGGTATACAATAATCAGCTGTATAGAAATGAATGGTAGGAGTAATTTGGATTTGTGGTTAGAAAAGATTGGATTTTATAGCCCTAAACACTTAGAAAAAATAAAAAAATATTATAGTATATAGCGGGGGGTGGATTTGAATTCGGCGATACTTATATAATTATAGAGTATCTCCACCGACCTTTGGGTTATGAGCCCAACGGACACTCCTAGCTGTCCTACCCCGCTATAAAATAAAATTCGCTTTTTACAATTTAAAAAACTATCGTTAATCTCTCTTAATTTTTTGCCTAAATACTTCCCTGTTAATCTCATGTTTATCTATCTTTCTAGAAAAGAAGGATTTTATGTTTGAAAAAAACCTAGGGTCATTATATTTTTCATGAATTAAAGCTGCTGCAATATGTTTGTATTCAATTGACATTTCTGAGTTTGGAAGGTATTGAGTTATTGGAGTTAAAGAATGCTGGGCTTCAATTGTTTTTTCTTCATCAGGCAAAATACCTAGAACATGAATTCCTGTTGCTTTTTCTATGTCATTTAAAGATAACTCACATTTATTTTTTCTAACTTTATTTAAGATTAAACCATTAATCGGAATTCCTTTTTGTTTTGCAACTCTTACAGCTTTTAATGTTGTAGATAAAGTTGAATAATCTGGAGTAGTTACAACTAACAATTCATCTGATGACAACATAACTGATAACATCTCATCATTTAGACTAGGGGAAGAATCTAAAATAATAACCTCATAAAAGCTTCTAATTGTTTTAATCTGATTTCTTAATTTCATAGGGTCTATCTGCCTGGAAATTAATGAAGAAGCTATAAAATGAAAATTTAAATTATGTTTATAAACCGCATCAAAAATTTTTATTTTATCCTGAAAAACGTCATTTAAAGTATTTATGGGGTCTAATATTCCTAGATGAAAATTAAGATTTGGAGCATAATAATTAGCATCTACCAATAAAACTTTTTTATTGAAATCGTTGGCTAAAACCGTAGCTAAATTAACTGCTGTTGTTGTTTTTCCAACGCCGCCTTTTATTGATATTACTCCAATTACCCTACTCATCCAGGTACCTCTTTTTTAAGCGTGTAAGAATCTCTTCTCTTTCTGAATCTTCCTCTTTTTTTGAAAACTTAAACAAATTAAACATCTCTGGTATATAGAATATTTACTTATTAATAAATTTAACTCTTAGTTTAATGATTATTCCAATATAAAATTTTTTAATTTGTCTACCCCTTTTATTATGGCTTCAATCTCTCCTTTAGGCAATTTTGTATCGGTAAATCTAGTCTTAGTAATATGATCCATTATTCTAGTGGAATCCTTTTTCATCCTGTCAATTAGTTCTTTAGGCAAAACTTTTCCCAGTGGACATAAGGCTAATAAGTACTCTTTTTTATTATTATTAAATTCTGGATGAATTGGAAAACATCTGCATGCAATGGGTCTTACGTGATAAATACCGCAGGAATTGTCCTCTTTTAAATATGGGCATATGCTCCCTTTACTTTTCATTTCATAATGATCGGAATCAATTTTCACAAAGTGATCTGTGTGCCCCGCACTTAGAATTATTTCTCTTTCTTGATTTGTAACGTCGGCTCCACCTAATTTACAACATTTTGCTCCGCATTTCTTGCATATTTTAAACATTTCTTTATTGTCCATAAAAAAAATTTAAAATTGGCTCTATATTAAACTATTGATTTGAAAATTAAGATGTTTATATTAAAATTCCAGGATATATTTATAAACAGTTTTTAAGCTAAATTTAAAGTATGAAAGTTTTAGTGCATTATAACGAAATAGGACTAAAAGGCAGGAATAGAGCTTATTTTGAGAATAGTTTAATTAACAATATTAGGAAGAAAATTAAGTTTAATAATTTGAAAAAAGAAGAAAAAAGAGTTATTTTTGATACTAATGAAGATATTAACATTTTAAAGGATGTATTTGGGATAAGCCATTTTTCTATTGTTGAAGAAGTTGAAAATAAAGTAGATAAAATTTTAGATAAAGCAGAAAGTTTAATGGGAGATGCTAAAAGATTGGGGTTAAAGACTAATAGGAGTGATAAGAAATTTCCATTGACTTCAATTGAATTAAACACTAAAATTGGGGAAATTGCCAATAATAAAGGAATTAAAATTGATTTTTCAAATCCTGATAAGACAGTCTACATTGAGATAACTAATAAAAATGCATATATTTACAGCGAAAAAATAAAAGGTTTGGGTGGATTGCCTATTGGAGTCAGCGGGAAAGTTTTATTATTATTCTCAGGAGGGATAGATTCTGCTTTAGCTGCTTTTTTACTGATGAAAAGAGGATGTAAAGTGGATTTTTTGCATTTCCATGCTTTAAGAAACAATAATGAAGTTATGGACAGCAAGATTATTAATATTTTAAATATTTTAAAGAAATACCAAGAAGAAATTAAATTATATTTAGTTCCTTATCATAATTATCAGTTAAGTGTTATGGAAAAATTTGATGATAAATTAGATGTTGTTATGTTCAGAAATTTTATTTTAAGATTTGGACAATTAATCGCTAAAAAGAAAAAATACAAAGGGATTGGAACTGGAGATAATCTAGGACAAGTTGCGAGCCAGACTTTAGATAATTTAAATGCTGCTGGTTATAGAGTTACTTTGCCTATTTTAAGACCATTATTAACATTTGATAAGCAAGAAATAATTGATTTAGCTAAAAAAATAGGAACTTATGAGGAGAGTATAAAAATCTATAAAGATTGCTGCAGTATAATTTCCAAAAAAGCAAGCACTAGTGTAAAAATTAAATCTGTTGAAGAAAATTTAGAGAAAATTGATTTTGATAAAATAATAGAGAAAAGCTTAGAAGAGATGGAAATAAGAAAAATTTAAGTTACTTGACACACCAGTCAGATTTCCGTAGCCCTTATAAATTTATAAAACAAAAAGCATTTAAACAAATATTTCCGATGGAAAAAGCAAGGACATAATAATCCTTAATGCCGCGATGGCACAATCTGGTACTGCGCAGAAACTTTTAATAATAAAGTTGCGTAAGATTGCTATCTGTTTGTGCAAAGATCCTGTTTCCTTTGGATATCTGGGTTCAAATCCCAGTCGCGGCGTCTTACCCAAAAATTTAAAAAGAACAAAGTATTTGGAAGGAACTAGATGAACAAAAAAATACTATTGGGTATATTGATTTTGACTATATTCATTAGTGGATGTGGTAGCCAGGGAACAATTACAGGAAATGTTGTTAAGGAAGCAAATGAAGTAAATGATGATTTTTTCTGCAAATCTCCTTATATAGAGTATCAAAAGGGAAGCTGCTGTTTAGATAATAACAATAATGGAATATGCGATGATGATGATTCAAAAGAAGCTAATCTAACAAGTGAAAGTTGTCCTTTTGAATGTCCAGAAAATAGGGTATGTGAACCTGTATATAAAGATGGAAGCCTTATTAGATGGGCTTGTGCATAATGACTGAAAAAGTCTTTGTTTTCTTAGGAATTTTATTTTTAGTTATTGGATTAATCTTTATTTTAGGAAATAAATATTTAGGAAAATTGCCCGGAGATGTAAAAATAGATAAAGGAGATTTTAAATTTTATTTTCCTATTGGAACAAGTATAGTGATTAGCATTATTTTAAGTTTAGTTTTATTTTTTGTTTTAAAGATTAAAGACCTCTTCTAACCCTGACTTTTTCCAGCATATCTTCAACTTCATCATTTACTTTTTTTAAGGTCTGTTCTAAACTTCTTAAGAACCTATCATCTTGTGGTATTGGTTTTGCTTTAGCACTGCCTTTGGATTGAGAATTAGATTTTTTTTCTTTATTTAGATAGTCTGCACCTGTACCCTTTTTTAACAAATCGCTAAAACCCATTATATCACCAATACTATAAACTATTTACTGGTTTATATATTTTCCTAATTTATTAAAAATAAAAAAGAAATAAGGGCTTTATGCAACGATAAAGCTTCCGTATTTTGTATCTTTTGCCTTATTATTTTCAGCTTCTACAATGAAATAATATTCTTTGCCAGAAACTGCATTAGACAAGTCAATTCTAACTACATCGATGTATTTGCTTCCTGAATCTAAACTGAAGATTCCTACAGGCTCATATATATCCAATTCTGGGATTCTAACTACAACCATAGTATCCATGTCATCAGTGTTGCCATTGTTAAATACATTAATGTATAGTTCTAAGTCATCTGTTACTAAACCTTCATTTAATACAACAGGCTGTTTAACTTCAACTCTTGGATGTCTTACTTTTGTGTCATCTATTTCAACTCTTACAACTTTTGAATCAGATAAACCATCTGGTGTTGAAGCTGTAACAGTCACGGAGAAAACACCTTCATTATCGAACCAAGTAGCCCATACAAATCTACCAGGGGATTCTTGCTTAAATCTTGAATCACTGATAGAGTATGTTATTGGATCGTTGTCAATATCTGTTGCAATAGCCAAGATAACTGCTGTTTGTCCTTCGTTTACATTTATATTACTAATTGGATTTAGCACAGGTCCTTGGTTTATATTATTAACAGTTATTGTTATTGTTTTGGTGTCAACTCCCCCTTTGCCATCACTTGCTGTAAATGTTACTTGGTAATTTCCTGATTGGGAAACTGTTGGTGTCCAAGTAAAAGTTTGTCCAGCAAATGAAGCACCTGAAGGCAACCCAGAAGCTCCAAATATTAATGAATCTCCATTAGCATCTGTAGCTGTAACTGCAAATGTTAAAGTTTGAAGTTCGTTAACAGTCTTATCAGTTACTGTTAATACTGGAGCAACATTTCCTGTTGGAGTAGTTCCTCCAGAAGGTCCACCACCAGAAGGTCCAGAACCGCCATCAGAAGGTCCAGAACCGCCATTGCCAGGAGTGAATGTATCATCTGCAGGAGGAACTTGAGTTATTGATATTGGAGTTACTCCAGGTCCAAATGTCCATACTGGGCTGTAAGTTGTTAAACCATCACTATCAGTAGCTACAACTCTCCACCAGAAATTTCTTCCTTGCACAAAGTTGGAATTACTAATACCCATATTTGGGTTAGCTGTATTGAAATTTTCATTTACATTAATTACCTTATCTTCAATAATTTGAGACATATCTGGAGATGTGCTTATTTGGATTCTATAAACTCCGGAAGTACTGTCCCTATCCCCCCCTGTAGCTGAGAACCCTAATCCCCCATATGGCTGGAAAATTGAGCTAAATTGAGGATTGCTTCTATCAGAAGGGTCTGGATTACTTGGTCTGTTAGGTGCAAACTTGTTAACAATATTTAAATTGAAACTTGTCCATTCACTCCATAAACCTTTATCATCTTGAACTCTAAATTGGACTAAATAATTTCCAGGAGTATTTTGCAAGTCAACCATTATACTATTTTTATCGGCACCTTTTACATGGGTAATTCCTTCTATTAACCATTCATATGACATTATAGAGCCATCAACATCACTACCACTGCCTTTAAATGGAACAAAAGCACCTTTACCATTAGTGTAAGCTGATCCGGCAGTTACAGGGCTTAAGATATTAGCTATTGGCTTCTGGTTATCTACAGCAGGAGGAACAAACTCCTCACTTGGATTTGCAGTTGCTCCATGAGTAAAGAATTTCCAAACAGGTCCAATTGAAACTTCTCCATTTTGAGTTGTTGCTTTAATCCTCCAGTAATAGATAGTGTAACTTTGCATGTTTTCTAAAGTTACTAACGGCCTTGAACTAGAACTTGTAAATGTTCTAACTGGTTGGTTATTTGAAATGTCTTTTATATCATTTAATGCTGCAATATTTGCTGAGTTATCATTAAAATTTCCACCTTTAATTAAATAAAGTTCATATTGAACTTGCTGTCCAAGACTTACTGCACTGTCAAAACTGAAAGTCCTTAATCTTGAATTAACTCTTTCGGCATTGTTTCTAGGGTCTGAATTGCTTATTAATTGCGGATCATCTGGTATTTGAATGACCTGGCCAAATTGATCAACAAATAAGAAAAAGTCATCATAATCTACCCTTCCATCATTGTTTAAATCTCCATTGTTTCCATTACCAAATTCATTAACAAAAATCTCAAAGTCTGCGAAGTTAATAACTCCGTCTCCATTTAAGTCTGCGGTTGTTGGACCTACAATAGGTTGTTGTTCAACTGATTCTCCAAACCCATCTGCAAACATGAAGAAGTCATCATAATCTACCCTTCCATTATTATTTAGATCAAATTGGTTTATATTACTGCCAAATCTGTCTGCAAATAAGAAAAAGTCATCAAAATCTACTCTTCCATCCCCATTGAAATCTGCTGTCTTTGATGGTTCGTCAGCATGTAAAACATTAATTGTAACGTCTTGAATAGCGGAATTTGTAGCGTCTGAAACCGTTACCCTAAATGTATAAGTTCCTTCATTTTGATGATTTGTCTGCCAAGCAAAAGAGTTTCCATTTTGGATGAACCTATTTGAATTTATAGAATAAGTTAAATGGTCATTTTCTGCATCTGAGGCTTGAACTTGTAAAGTAACTGTTTGCCCTTCAGATACTGTTCTGCTTCCTGCTATCTCATTAATAACTGGTGAAGCATTTGGCTCTCCATCGCCAAAAGTATTGGTAAACATCAAAAAATCATTAAAGTCGACTACGCCGTTTCCATTGAAATCGGCATTTCCTGTGCTGCCAAATTGGTCAGCAAACTTGAAGAAGTCGTCAAAATCAACGTCTCCATCTAAATCTAAATCTCCTTGTATAGCTAATGTGTTTGGTACTAATAACAAAGCGAATACAAGTAATATTGTTAGTTTTTTCAACATTTTAAGCCCCCTATAAGTGTTATATAATTAGTCTACTACCTATATTTTTGATTTATAAATGTTTCCATTCTATAGTAGTTAAGAAAATGATGAAAATAAAATGCATTCATCGCTTAAAAACCTTTATTTTCTTTAAGTGTGGATACTTTGTGCTATAATAGGTTCATCAATTCATCTGAGCTATAAATTTTAATATTCTTCTGCTTCTTCAATCTTTTTTCATTGCTCCAAATTACTACATTTCCATAAATTTTTTAGTTATACTCTTATCAATTTTATCACTAATCGCTTCCGCGTCTTTCAGTGTTAGTTTGCTCTTTGACAAGATTTCATTTAATAATTTCATTTCTTTTTTGTTTATTTTCCTATTCATTGGCAAATCTTTACAGAGTTTATTTAAAATTATCAAGCAACTATTTTTTCTTTCATTGGAACACTTTGCTCTAATAAACTATCGAACAATTCAACTAACTTTATTACAGATGGATTTTCCATATTTAATTTATAAAGCTTTATTCTTCCAATTGTTCTTGTTATCATTACTATTTTATTCTCAACAAGTCTTGGCCATATTCTATTTAGTGTTCTCCAGCTTACTTCTGATTTTTCAGATATATCTGTTAAAGTGTAATCAAAAAATCTTCCTTCTATTAGAAATTCTAAAAGTCTTGTGCCAGGATAATCCCCTACAAAATCCCTGAATACCGTTGTTTCAGTCATGTTTATTTGATAAAATCTTGATATTTATAAAACTTTCTTTTTGTCATATTAATATAGCAAAAAGTCAGGAAATATTTAAGTATTTGCTGGAAATTTGAAATCTATGGATGATATAAAAATTGTTATGTGGTATATTCTTGTTAGATTAAAAAATATGAGGAAGTGGGGCGGAGCTCACTCTGAATTAAAGAGGGTTTTGAAAAGCCTGCCAAGTCATATTTCTAATAGGAAAAGTGTTGATAAGGCAGTAAAAGAATTAAATAATTTAAGTCTAATTGGAGTTTACAAGAAAACTGGAGAAGAACATGTTTCTTTGAATTCAAGGAAAGTTAGTGAGATTAACAATTTTATTGATGAAGTTCAAGAAAAAATAAATGGAAATGATTTTGTTGAATAACTTTTTGTGTATCATTTTGCTATAGAAAGTTTATAAAGAATAAAAAATTAGCGATGAACAGCATCCAAGTTTCCCATGTGAAAACATAGTACCGCTCAAGACGTATGCCTGCTTAACTTCTAGGTTCGGATGTGACTAGGTGGAACCAGGCACCTATGACCGTTCATCAATGAAAATAGCAAAATTTAATATTTTTAAGCTTTACTATTATTTTATGATTAAGAAAATACCCATAATTTTAGCTGTTTTTCTAGTTTTAATATTATTACCTATTAATTTATTCTCTTTTGATGAAGGGTTTTACCATTCTGAGTTTAGTAAATACGGGATCTATAGCATGTTTAATGAGGATATTAATTCAGAATTTAACAAGGTTTTAGTGTATTTAGATAATGGGGATAAGATTGAAGATAATGGGGATAAGATTGAAGAGGATTTTTTTAATGATAAAGAGAGAGAACATTTAAAGGATGTTAGGATATTATTTGTTATTAAAGACATTTTAATTTTTCTTAGTGTTTTAACTATATTTATTAGCGGTTTTGTTTTAAAGAAAAATGAATTTTTAAATAGTTTAAATATTGGAGGATTAGCAACTTTAATTTTTATTGTTATCTTGGGATTGTTTTCTTTGTTTAATTTTGATAGTGTTTTTATTAAGTTTCATGAAATATTCTTTAACAATAATTTATGGTTATTAAATCCTGAAACTGATAATTTAATTATATTATTGCCTCAGGAAATATTTTTTGATATTTTAAAAAGAAGTTTATTATTAAGTTTTATCCTGAGTTTAATTGTGATTAATCTAAGAAAAATTATTTAAAATATTTAACCCTAAATTCTGTATGACAGCTACAAGTACAAAGAATTGCATTTTCATCAGGAAAATGTCCGCATTTTTTGCATTTCTTTTTCATTTAAAGAGTTTATTTAATATATCTAAAGTAAATAATACCACAGCATATGTCTGTTCTTTATTTGGTATAAAAGTTGTTGATTTTTTATGAACGCTGGAAATTCTAACCTGATTTATTAAATGAATCTGCTGAGTCAAACCGGGTTCTATTTCTATATTTTCTTCCCTTAATTTTGCAATTATCTTACCCAATCCTATTCCTGGAGATTTTTCCAATAAATCTTTTTTTGTAAGTTCGTAATATTTTCTATGCAAAGAAGTTTCTAATACCCTCCCACATAATATAATAGAGCTTCTAAAACAGTTATAGTTAAAACATCTTTCTAATTCTTTTAAATCTGATTCAATGTCATCTTTTATGTCCAAAGGCAGGGTTGATTTTAAGTTAAAAGATAATTTCTTGCTCTCCGGCTTTATTGACTTGCTCAGTCTTTCTAATTTTTCTAAATCCTGCAATACTATTTCTATCTTCTTATCTTCAAAATTTCTTTCTATTTTTTCAAGAGAGGATAATAAGCGATGCTCTTTATTTTCATCTAAAAATGTTTTTACTCTTTTGAAGCCCATTCTTATTAAAGCTAAATTGTAAATTTCTTTTGTTCTTCCGTAGCTTTTCCAATCCCTATCTATTTTATCTAAATCAACTAGAGAAATATTTCTTCTTAAATCTGAAATATAGCTTAAGATTTCTTTTTCCATTTTACACCTTCTTTTGTATCTTCTAAAATTATTCCTAACTTATATAATTTTTCCCTAATTTCGTCTGCTTTTTTAAAATCTTTATTTTTTCTTGCTAATTCTCGTTCTTCTATCAGTTTATGGATATCTTTTTCTAGTTTGGGGTGTTTAAGGCTATTAAAGTTTAAACCCAGTATATTATCCAAGTCCAGGATGAATTCATAAGACTTTTTCCCGCCACCTTTTTTGTTTACTTCTTTTATGAAATCATATATAACTGCGAAAGCTTTAGGTGTATTGAAATCATCATTCATTGCTTTTTCAAAATTTTCTTTTGCAATTTTTATTAGCTTTAAGTCATCTTTTTCTTTACTTTCCTTTAATTGTAAAATAAATGAATCTATTTTTTCCAAAGAATTCTTGCTTTGTTCCAAAACTTCATAAGAAAAATCGATTGTTGTCCTATAACTTTGTGAAATGAAGAATAATCTTAATACTCTTGGGTTGTATTGCTCTAATGCCTCTTTGATTGTTAAGAAATTTTTTAAGCTTTTTGACATTTTTTCTTTATTAATATTTAAGAAAGCTGTATGGAGCCAATACTTAACTAAGGGTTTTTTTCCAGAGATTGATTCCATTTGTGCTATTTCTGCTTCATGATGAGGAAAGATTAGGTCTATTGCCCCCCCATGAACATCATATTGCGGTCCGAATTCTTTTTCCGTAATTGCGGTATCTTCGATATGCCAACCCGGACGACCGAAAAACTTAACTTTTATTTTAGGCATTTTTATTTCTCCCAAATTTTTTATTAATAGAATTCAATTTTAGAAATTCTTCATCATTATTTTTAATTGCGTCTTCGATTAGGTTATTATAAATCTCATCTGAAACGTCTATTTCAATTGTGTTGGTCCATGTTGGTTCGTCTTCTTTAGATACCTTCCATAAACAAAAATCTCCTTTATTCATTTTTTCTTTGTTTTCATCTATTCTTGAGACTGCGTCTTCTGCCCCTACTGCCTTTCTTTTTGCTAACTTTCCGTATTCTTTAAATTTAGTTAAATCAAAATACCAACCATCTGAAATCTTGTAAGCATATCCTTTTTGGATCAATCTTTTAATCTGTGATTGTATCTCTTTAATATAATCTGTAGCTCTTGCATATTTGTTTACACTTGTGACATTTAATGATTTCATGTCTTCTAAAAAACAAGATTCATATCTTCTTGCTAACTGCTTCCATGAGATATTTTTTTCTTTAGCTCTTTTTATTATTTTATCATCTATATCTGTAATATTTTGTAGATAATATACCTTGTATCTTAAGTACCTTAGATATTTAACAATTAAATCGAATTGGACATATGTTTTTGCGTGTCCTATATGAGAATCGTCATACACAGTAGGCCCGCATACAAATAAACTAACTTTATCCCCCTTTAACGGTTTAAATAACTCTTTTTTTCTGGATAAGGTGTTATATACTTTTAATGACATAAAGTAAAATAAGAGTAAGAATTATATATTGTTTTCTATTAGTAACTTAAAGAGGTTATATGATTAACAGTAAAATAGCTGAAATTCTTTATGAAATCGCCGAGATCTATGAAATTAAAGGGGTTCAATGGAAACCTCAGGCATATAATAAAGCTGCGAGAGCGATTGAAAACTTAAGCGATGATATGAAAGAGATATATGAAGAAAAAGGTGTTAAGGGTTTGGATGAAATTCCAGGAGTCGGGAAAGGCATTAGTAAAAAAATTGAGGAGTACATTAAAACCGGCAAGATTAATGAATATAATAAATTAAAAAACAGCATCCCTAGGGGATTATTAAACTTATTAGAAATACAGGGGATAGGTCCTAAGAAAGCTGCTGCTTTGTATAAGAAATTAAAAATTAAAAATTTAAAAGATTTAGAAAAAGCGGTTAGGGAACATAAGATAAAAGAACTGGAAAAATTTGGAGAGAAATCCGAAGAGGATATTAAAGAAAGTTTAAAATTTTATAAGAGAAGAGATAAAAAAAGATTTTTATTGGGAGAGATATTACCAATAGCTGAGAATATTGTTTCTGAATTAAAAAAATTAAAAGAAGTTGACAAAGCCGTTTACTGCGGAAGCTTAAGGAGAATGAATGAGACTATTGGCGACTTAGATATTTTAGCTACCGGAAATAATCCTAAAAAAATAATTGATAATTTTGTTAGATTAAAGGAGATAAAAAAAGTTTTGGCTAAAGGAAGCACTAAAAGTATGGTTTTTTTAGATAATAATTTACAAGTTGATATTAGGGTTGTAAAAGATAATGAGTTAGGAAGTGCTTTGCAGTATTTTACAGGAAATAAAGACCATGGGATAAAATTAAGACAGATTGCTATAAGAAAAGGCTATAAACTAAGCGAGTATGGACTTTTTAGAAAAGACAAAAAAATAACCTGCAGTGAAGAAGGGATTTACAATAGATTAGGAATGCAATATATCCCAGCTGAGTTAAGGGAAAATACAAATGAGATTGAGATTGCCATGAAAAGAAAAATTCCTAAGTTAGTTGGATTGGAGGATATAAAGGGGGATTTACATATGCATACAAAAGCCAGTGATGGAAATAATTCTATAAAAGAAATGGCTGAAGCTGCTAAAAAATTAAATTATGAATATATTGCAATTACTGACCATAGCAAATCAAGAGGGATAGCCGGCGGATTAAAAGAAAATGAGTTAATAAAACACATTAATGAAATTAAAAATACTAAAATTAAAGGGTTGAATATATTAGCTGGGAGCGAGGTTGATATTATGGCTAATGGTGAACTAGATTATGATAATAAGATATTAAAAAAATTAGATATAGTTGTTGCTTCTATCCATTCAGGTTTTAATCAGAGCGAGGAAAAGATAACTTCGAGAATTGTAAATGCTATTGAAAATGAAAATGTGAATATTATCGGACATCCTACTGGGAGACTGATAAATAGAAGAGAAGGATATAAAATAAATTTAGATGCGGTTTATAAAGCTGCTAAAAAAAATAATAAATTATTAGAGATAAATTCTCAAAGTGACAGGCTGGATTTAAACTGGGGTAATATTAAAGAGGCTATAGACAAAGGCGTGAAGTTAGCAATTAATACTGATGCTCATAGTGCGGAAACATTATGGTATATGAAACTAGGTGTTGGACAGGCAAGGAAGGGATGGTGCAAAAAATCCGATATTGTTAACACTTTAACCTTTAAAGAACTAAAAAAGATAATATGAGAAAATTTTAAAAATACTAATGTTTTATGCTTTAAGATGAGTTTAGAAAAAAAATTAATGGATGAAGAAAATCCAAATCTAAGAGAGTATATTCTTCCAATTATTTTAGTTGGTTCGGTTAGCATTGCCGGTAGCTTATGGTTAAGCGAAAATTGGGGTGATATAACTGACAATTTATATAACCTCGGTAGGGATGCTGCTTATTTTTTTATGTCAGACCCTTTTTACCTAACACATTAAAATGAATAATAAACTTATCAAGATGGTTGAGAGAAGTTCTTTCAATTGGGGAGATATTGCAGATGTTATAACTATCGGTGCTGTGACTTATATTGGATTAAGGGTGTTTACTGGGGATGAGGTTGCACAATATTTTTTAGAGAGAGGGAAAGATATCTCTGATTATGTTACTTCTGCTTATAGTTCTTTAAGAGATTAAGTTTTTATATTTCTAATCTTAGATTATTTTGTGATATTCGCACACTTATTAATAGGAATTATTTTAGGAAAAATATTTGGCAATCCTTTCTTCTTTATTTTAGGTTCAATCTTGCCTGATATTGATCATTTATATGTTATTTTTAAAAATAAATTCTTTAATTTTAGAAAAATAATAGATTCTATGAAGACTGAAAGAAAATTTAAAATTAGATATAAAACCAAGTTTGTTCATTCTTTATTGGGTTTAATTATATTTTCGATGATTGTATATTTTTTAGATAGTAAAGCTGTCATATCTTTTTTTATTGGCTATCTACTGCATCTATTAATCGATTGGGGGGATATAGATGAAAAATATTATTTATATCCATTTAACATAAAATTTAAAGGATTCTTGCCTATATGGTCTAAGTTTGAGAAAATTTTTACTTTGATACTTCTTTTAATAGCGATAATTTTATAAATTATATGATATTATATATATTACAATGTTAGACCCTGTTGATGAAATCAGAAAATTTCACAAAGAAATGAATAAGTTATTTGATGGATTTTTTTCAAGACCTAGTGTCAGACTATTAAAGGAAGACGGCAAAAACCTAATAAGGAAGCCATTAAGCAAACTAATGCAACCAATTACTGATGTTTCTATGAAGGGAAATATAATAATTGCTAAATTCCATATGCCAGGAATTGACAAGAAAGACATTAATATTAAAGTTACTGAGGACTATGTTGAGATAAAAGCCCAGAGAAGGGAAAGCAGTAAAGTTAAAAATAAAAATGTCTACAGCGAATCAAGCTTGTTTAAAAGCTATTACAGGATAATTCCATTCCCGACAAGAGTAGATGCTAATAGTGTAAAAGCAGAATATAAGAATGGGGTTTTAGAGATTAAAGTTAATAGAAGCAAAAATAAAAAAGAAAAAGCTAAAGTTGTTAAAATCAGATAACTAAGGGAAATTTCTTTTTTTGAATTTTGAAACATTTTTTCTGCCAAATACGGCAACGTCATAAACTAAACCGCGTGTTGTTATACCTGTAACTAAATTCAATAATAATCTTGGATAAGTAACACTTGTCACTTCCCTTCCTTCTCTTAATTTTGGTATGAAAATAAATGACACTAAATACCTTAAGAAGGCGCTTATTAAAAATACTGCATGATACTTTGACCAGAAGAAAGAGTTATATTTAACTATTAACCCGCCTAAAAATGCCCCTATAAGCAAAGCAATACCATTTAAAACATTTGAATAGGAAACATATTTTGGGATTTTATTCGGCATTAGCTTATCGAAAAATGAGCTGAATGTTGAGAGTTCAAATCCTGCCCATATGAAACCGCTGAATATCTGGATGAATACCAAATAAATGACGTGCTCGGAGAACAACCATAATAAAGATACTAAAGGCATTAAAAAGCCAGCTAATGTTAGGATTTTTCTATTTCCATATTTATCTATTGCTCTTCCCCACACAGGCATTGAAATATTTTTTGAGATAACTGCTCCTGCTAAGACAATTGTATATTCTATATAGGTTAATTTAAGATCATATAACATATAGGCTGCAAAGAACGGAGCTGCGATGAAAACAGAAAAATTCATGAAGCATAAGAATAGTATTAATATTCCATAATCCCTTTCTTTTGCTTTATATAAAAAATTAATAAACCCATTATCATCATCCTTGGTTTTCCTATAAACCGGCTCATATTTTCTTAATAGATAAACCAATGACATAAGCCTAAATAACAAAGCTAAGGTGAAAATGATAACAAAGCCTTTAAACTGTGTTTCAGGATTGCCAATAAACCTCTGCAGGATGTAACCTGCGATTAATAACGAGAAAAATGAAATAAACCCCGCTATAGAGTTTCTCTTGCTGAAGTAATAACCACGTTCATCTTGAGAAACTAACTCGCCCATCCAGCTGCTCCAGGCAGTGCTTGATATCATCCCAAAAATAAAGTATAAGGAGACGAAAAATATGATATGGTAAACATTTAAAGTGCTGAATAAGAATACTAACATTATTGGAATATAAGTTAAAGCCTGAAGTAAGACGCTGACGGCTACAAATTTTTTTCTTGAGCCGAAAAAATTTAGAAGTTTTTCAGAAGATAATTGGAGGATAGAACCTATTGACAATGGCAAAGATCCTAATAAAGCTAATTGAAGATTTGTGGCCTTTAAGAAAACAGCGAATGCTGAGAAGAAAGATTCACCAAAACCAACCATTGCAGCGTGGAAACTTGCATCCTTAACAGAATAATCCAAGCTTTTCTTCCTTTTCTCTTCGATACTATTACCTCTTTTTCTAAAAAACAACTTATTTCATCTCCACTTCAAAGGGGGGAGAATCTGCATATGTATTATAAAAACTTTTCAGTGCTACTATCTGTGAGTAAATTTAAATAGTCAAAATATCTCATTTTTTATATGGATACAATTTATGGAAAAAACGCGGTTTTTGAGGCTTTAAAGTCCAAAAGGAAGGTTTATGAGATGATTATACAAGACGGCTTTAGAGATGAAAATTTTATTCAATTGGCTAGGAAAAATAATGCTAAAATTACTACTAAAACCAGAAAAGAGATGGATAAAATAGCTGATAAGCACCAAGGTGTTATTTTAATAGTTGAAGGGTACTCTTATAAAAATCTTGATTATATCCTGTCAAATATTAAAAATAAATATCCTTTTATTATATTATTAGAAGGCATTGAAGATCCGCATAATTTAGGAGCTGTATTGAGAAGCTGTGATGCTGCGGGTGTTGATGGAATTGTAATTACTAAACATAATTCTGTTAAGATAAATTCTACTGTTGCCAAAGTTTCTACAGGGGCTATTGAGCATGTAAATGTTGTTCAGGCTGTTAATTTGAGAAATGTAATCGATAAATTGAAAAAAGAAGGATTTTTAATTGTAGGCAGTGATTCTGAAGGAAGTAAAAAATATAATGAAATTAATTACAAATGCCCTTTAGCTTTAATAATTGGAAGCGAAGGTAATGGATTAAGGCAATTAACTAAAAAATTATGCGATGAGCTAGTAAATATTCCTATGAAAGGAAAAGTAAATAGTCTAAATGCGAGCGTTGCTGCCGGAATTTTAATGTTTGAGGTTAACAGGCGGAATTTTAATGTTTGAGGTTAACAGGCAGAGAGATTAATTTTCATAACTTAAGCTAGTCTTCTAATTTTTCTTTTGTGTTTATAATATTCCAGCATCGCAGGGATAAATGAAGTAATTATTATAATGAGGATGATAATGGTTAAATTATTTTTAACAAATAGGATATTCCCAAAATAAAAGCCTGAAAAAACAAATATTGCAACCCACGCTATCCCGCCGAGCACATTATAACTTAAAAAAGTAAGATAACTCATTTTCCCAATCCCGGCTACAAAAGGAGCAAATGTCCTAATGATTGGGATAAATCGTGCAAGCACTATAGTTTTCTTGCCATGATGATGGAAAAATAATTTTGTTTTTTCCAGATGCTCCTGCTTGACAAATCTTATGAATACTTTTTCTCCAAAATAAGACCCTATCCAATAGTTGACAGTATCCCCTAAAATAGCGGCCGCTGAAAGAAGCAAAAATAAGATATATACATTTAAGGCACCAGTTGATGCGAAAGTGCCTGAAATAAACAACAATGAATCTCCCGGAAGAAATGGGGTCAAAACAAAACCGGTTTCTATAAAAATAATAAAGAAAAGTAGAACATAAACAAAATTTCCATAGCTCTGAATAATCGTAGCAAGATAAACATCCAGATGCAGAATAAATTCCATTACTGCCTTGAGCATGCTAGGGGATTGTAAGTTAAGCTTAATAAAGTTAATGTGGGTGCTCTAAATAAAGGCACGAATGGATTAAGGCAATTAACCGGGAAATTATGCGATGAGCTAGTAAATATTCCTATGAAAGGAAAAGTAAATAGTCTAAATGCGAGCGTTGCTGCCGGAATTTTAATGTTTGAGGTTAACAGGTACCGAAAAGTATTAATAAGTCCTAACTAATAAATAAGTCCTAACTAATATATAGGTAATGAAAACAAGAGATTATTTTTTTCTCACATTTTTACTTATTGTTATGACTTTTGCAATTGGCTGCACTACTCAACAACAAGAACCAGAAATTTCAAACATAGAAACGATTCCTTCTGAAATTGAGAATATAAAAGCTGAATCTGTTGAGGGAATATTATCTTTTTCTTGGAAGAAAGACAATAGTTTAAGAATTGAAGACGGGTCTGTTCCTTTTGTACATGGTTTGAAGGATGGAAAAACTCGTTTGTACTATTGCAACAGCAAGGGGATATTATCTGCGATTTCAAATGATGGCTTGAGTTTTGTAAAAGAATCGGGAGTTAGAATATCTCCGGGAACTGGATTTGAATTTCAAGTCTGTGATCCCACTATTGTGAATCTTCCTGATGGAAAAATAAGAATGTATTACAAAGGTGCTAACAGCCTGAATCCTGGGCCAGGACAATCTATCCATAAAATTTATTCTGCAATTTCTTCAGATGGATTAAATTTCCAAAAAGAGGGGCTTAGGATTGATTCAGAGACTAATGGAGATAATGGCTGGGCTTCTGTACCTGATGCAATAATTCTTCCTGATGGCAGAGTAAGGATATACTATGTAACCGCAGCAGGGATGGAGCATGGAATCGGTTCAGCTATATCCTCTGATGGTCTTAACTTTGTAAAAGAAGCGGGATTAAGAGTTCCAAATCTTGTTGATCCGGCTTTAGTAAAGATTAATGATAAATATGTTCTTTTTGCAGCATCAATAGATGAAAGATTTGCCGCACTTCCAAAAGGAATTTATTATTTAGAATCATCTGATGGGCTTGATTTCAGCAAACCTATAGCTGTTTTCCAAGAAGATAATATATATGATCCTTCTGTCCTGAAAATTGATGAAAATACAATTCGTGTATTCTACGGGAAAGTTGAACCCCCGCGATTACCTGCAGTTGAGAGCCATACTGGAGTTATTGTGGAATAATCCTTATTAATTTCTTTTCTTAAATTATACCTTTCCTAGAATCAAATGAAAATATAAAATAAAAAAACCAATAGCTAAAAATAATAAACTTAGAAGCAGAGTTATTAGTTTAATTCTTTTTTCTGTTTCTTTAGTTGTAACTAATTTTGCTTTTAATATTCTTTCTATCTGCCACTTTACTAATTTTAAATACCAATTTGGTTTTAATAAGAAAAGTAATCCTAAGATTAAGAAAAATATTGCCTCTATTACCAATCCGACCAAAACCATATACTTTATTTATATTAATAAGGATAAATATTTATTGGTTAGTTTTAAATATCCATTTTTTAGATAAGATATCATGAAATTAGGAGTTTTATTTTCAGGCGGAAAAGATAGCAGCTATGCTTTATACAAAGCTAGAAATGAAGTTAAAGTTTTAATTACTTTAGATTCTAAGAATAAAGATTCTTTTATGTTTCATACACCTATAGATAAAGTGCAAGAACTATCTAAAAAAATAAATTTGCCTTTAATTAAAGTTAAAACTGAAGGCAGAAAAGAAGAAGAATTAGAGGATTTAAAAAAAGCTATTAAGAAAGCTATTAATGAATATCAGATAGAAGGTGTTGTTACTGGAGCTGTTGCTTCTACATATCAAGCTTCAAGGATTCAAAAAATATGCGATGAACTTGAAATATATTGTTTTAATCCATTATGGTTAAAGAATCAGGAAGAATTGCTAAGGGAAATAGTTGAATTAAAATTTAAGATAAAAATAGTAAAAGTCGCTGCAGATGGGTTAGATGAAAGCTGGATTGGGAAAGTAATAGATAAAAAAAATTTAGAGAAATTAATTGTGTTGAGCAAGAAGTATAGGTTTTCTATCAGCGGGGAAGGTGGGGAGATAGAAACTGAAATTTTAGATGGTCCAATTTTTAGATAAAATACCCCTACATTTATAAATATTTTAAATTTTTGTAGGGGTATAATATTAATAATATTTTTAAAGAGTATTTTTGTTTTTATTAGTATGATTTTAGTTGTTAAAGTAAATGAGTTTGAACTGCATGATGATGAATTTGTCAAGCCTGTAACTGATTTATTGGAAAATTTTAAAGTTGTTGATTATAGAGAAATAAGTAAAAAAGATTTAGATGAAGCTGAGAAAATAATAATATGCGGCACTGCTTTGAAAGACAATAAATATTTTGAAAATTTAGATAAGTTTTCCTGGTTGAAAAATTTTAAGAAACCGGTTTTAGGAATTTGTGCTGGCATGCAGATTATTGCGGAGGTTTTGGGTTATAAAATAATTAAAAACAAGAAGATAGGTGTTTTTGAAAACAGATATCATTTGCATAGTTTTTCTGTTGAAGGATTTGATGATAAATTAGAGATTATGAATTTTAAAGGATATTTATTCCATCCTGAAGTTTTGAATAAAGAATTGATTAGAGAATTTGCGTTGGGATAAGTTGAGTAATAATTACATTTAATTAGTGTTAAGTGACCTGGCTATTGAAATGGACAGATACCGATGACACAAATTTTAAAATGAGGAGAAGACAAAAATTTCTATCCAATAATTGACAAGACTTTATCTATATCTTCTAAATTATTTAAAACAAAATCAGCACCCGATTCTTTTAATTGAGATTTTGAATAAAGTCCAGTAGCAACTCCTATTGTTTGAAGATGAAATTTTTTTGCAGGAATAATGTCTTTAGGAGTATCCCCAATAACAAAAATTTTCTTTTCATCAAATTGAAAATGGTATTTTTCTTCTGCTCTTTCAAGAGCTAATTTTATAAGTTCCTCTCTATTAGCACTATCGTCTCCAAATCCGCCTATTGAGAAGAATTTATCAATTTTAGCCATTTTCAGTTTAGCAAAAGCAATCTCTTTAGTGTTACCTGTTATTAAACCAAGAACATGTTTCTTTTTAGAAATTTTTTGTAGTAATTCAGGAATCTTTGGGAAAAGAGTAATTTTGCCGTTCTCTAATGATTTCTTATAGATTTTCTCAAGGGTTTTTATAAACAAATTCATTTTTTTAAAAATTTCACCTTCTTTTAAACCCTGATTTTTTAATGTCTCAATTGCAATCTGTTTATGTGTCATCCCGTGAGAACTTGCTTGTGATATAGTTATTCCACACTTTATTCCATAAACAGATTCAAATGCTTGTGGCCATGGATTGCTACTGTGCTCCATTTCTTTAACCAAAGTTTTGTCAATATCAAATAAGATTAATTTTTGTTCCATAATGAAGTGAAGTTGTAACTATCTTTAAAACTTTCGTCTTCGGGCTGGGAAGTAATATTGAACATAATTTTTGTTATTGTGCCTGGAGTTTACGATGGTTCGGAGCTAAAAGCTAGGAATGACAGTTATGTTGTCCACAAAATAGTAACATTTATATATAATGTGGACAATAGTTATACTATGGCATATGTTGATAGGATTAAATCCGGAAAAAAGACTTTTTATTATCTTGGAAAAACCATCCGAGTTAGCGAAGACAAATGGAAGAAAATAAGAATTAAGCTAGGAGAAAAAGAGCCAACTCGAGAAGAAATTGGAAAGAAGCTCAAAGAACTTCGGTTGGAGGAATATAAAGTTTATAACCAAGATTATATCGATGCTAATAAGCTAGAAATTATTGATGATTTTAAAGATGTATATAATAATCACCTCAAGCAAATACCTAAAACTATTGCTGAGAAAGAAGAGTCTGATTTTGTCATTAGATTTACCTACAATTCAAATGCCATTGAAGGAAACAGGTTAACGTTACGAGACACATATCTGATTATTAAAGAGAAGCAAATACCGTCTGGCGCCCCTCCTAAGGATTATAATGAGGCTATTAATGGGAGAGAAGCATTTGAGTTTATTAAAAAATATAAAGGAAGGCTTACTACAGAGTTCTTTGAGAAATTGAATGGAATTTTAACGCAAAATACAGGAGTAGTTTATCCTGGGAGAATACGCTTCTTTCCGGTTAAAATTGAAGGTGCTGAGTACACTCCACCAAAGCCAGAAGAAATTAAGCTACTATTAAAAAAGATGATTAAATTTTATTATGAAAATAAACGAAAGATTCATCCATTTGTTTTGGCTTGCTTAATCCATGCACGATTTGTTGAAATTCATCCATTTGAGGATGGGAATGGAAGAACAGGAAGAGCATTGATGAACTGGATTTTAATGCAAGCTGGGTATCCGAAAATTTTTGTGCCTGTAAAACTAAGACCAAAATATTACGAAGCAATTGATCTTCACAATGTAAAAAATGTTAAAGAGTATTGTGAGAAAATGTTTGAGGTTGTAGTGGAACAACTTAAATTGCACCAATGATTGAACTCCTCTAATCTGGTTTTTTCCATTTTATTATAAATACATTAGAATGTACATATTTATAAACTTTATAGTCTTTCGGATGTACATATTTTAGTTTCATATAAAAATTTCCTTTTATGAGAATATACTTAAATGATTTTTTATAGTTACTGCCCGGGTTGGTTGGGGGTGTGGACTCAACCCTAAAGATCCTAGGTGCAAACACCCGTCCCCTTAGTACTCTCCGAGAAGGATTTCCCGCTCAGATCAAGGCATATATTGAGAGAAGATTAGTCTTTATATAGTTTGCAAAAGCTATATAAAATAATAAAAATAGATTTTAAAGATGATAAAAAGAGATGACGGGTTGCCAGTACCAAGTATATTCCATAGAAAATCTAAAGGGAAAATATCTCCAAGGTATTTAATAAAATGCGGAGATTGTAAAAATAAATTAGAAATATATCATGGAGATGAAGATTTAGAAATTAATGGTGTTTTAGCTTCTAAAAAAGAATGGAAGAAAATATTGATTCCTTTATTAAAATGAAAATTAAGATAGCCGTTGAGGATATTAAAAAGGGAAAATTAGAGATTCCTGTTTCAAATAAAGAATTAAGAGATGTTTATGACGCCATGTATATGGCTAGAGATGGATGGAATACTATAAAATTAAACAAATGCGATAAGAGTTTTTCATATTTTCATAGAAAATTAGAGCATATTATCCATGATGTTTTAGATGATGGAAGAGTTTATTATGAAATTAAAACAAAATCTGGAAAGAAGAAATACGTTTTATCTAAAAAAATAGATTTTTCAGTTAAAAAACCTAGGTGGGAAAAATAATGGAGATTTGTGACTTTGAAGGGAAGTGCAAAAATAAGGCTTTTAGAGAAGTTTATCCAATGTTGTTTAAAGGAAAATATAAAAATAGAGGATGGAGTTATTTATGTAAGAAACATTTTTATGAAGAACAAAAAAGATTTAATAAAATGGGAAAAGAACTGCCATGGAGCGGCTTTAAAGAGATAGATTCTGTTAGAAGCGTTTATTTTGATAAAAGACAGAAAAACATTAAAGTAAAAGATTTTTCTAAGAGATATGGGTTGAAATGATTTTAATTTTTCAAATACGTTCATTTTGCCTCCTGTAAATCCTAAGGTTGCTATTGTTTAAGTAGCGACCTCGGATTTTGTATATCGGACAGATATTTTCAGTAAAAATCATCGTTTAGAAATCGCATTGAATGAATTTTAGGGGTGTTAGTTTCGTCTGACCAACGGGAAGACCTGATTTTTAGTGCAAAGATGCCGAAGGCAAAAAATCAGAGTAAAATTTCCATTTCCTATCAATTTCTGCCGAAGGCAGACTATATTTTAGAGTCGGGGGCGTTCTATCAATGGCGCGAATAGCGACTATCAAGAACATGAATTAAGGACTTTGGCTGTAATTTTAAAAAGATATTATTAACTATGAAGTAGTAAATAAATCGAAAGATTTATAAAGGAGCTATAATTCTATCATTCAGAGGTAATTCAAAATGACAATTACAAATCCAGAAAAAGAATGCAAAACAACACCTGAAAGTTTTAGCGAAGAATCAAAAATAACGAATGTTGAAACTGCTGATTATAGAAGAGGGATAATTCTTGATAGTCCTGAAGAGTTTGCTCGGGCATTGATTGTTTACAATGGCGGTTCTGTCGAAGGAGCAAGAGCAACTCAAAACAATCTTATGGGTGCAGTTGGAGATCGAGGTGGTGGAATGGGTGCTACACTTCTTTTGCTTGGAGGAGCAAGAAATGCTGATGGTTTTACCGAAAGATTAACACAAGAAGCTTTGTCTGAATTACAATCAAGTGGAAGATTCCATAGAAGTTTTGATTATGATGCTATGGGAACAAATTTCTTTAAGACAACTGTTAATGGAAAAAAAGTTGGAGATAAATATGTTCTTGAATTAAATGCTGCATATGTTGGTTCTGCACCAGAAAATAAACTAGCAGAAACACTTAGTAAACCAATGGCTTTAGTTAATTCAAGTGCAAAAGGAAGATTAAGTGTTGTTGATGGTTGGTGGTTTAATGTAAATCTTGAAGATGTATTACAAGGATTACCAATTTCAAAGAAACAACTAAAAGGATTACCTAACTATATTGCCTCAAGTGGATATTCTGGAGAAAGACCAGAAATGACTTTTAAACATGAAGAACAAAAATTCTCATTAGATATTGGTTTGAATGCTGATGGGTATCTTAGACCTGAAGATGGAGAACATGGTTCTGATTATATGCAAGCAAGAGGTAAAAACATTGTAGGTGGAGCGTGGACAACTTGGGCAGATAATGGAAATGATAGAATTGCTCCTAAAGTAGTTCAACCTGCTGTCGTGGTTTCAGTTTCATTGCCTGGTGAGAGATATTCAAGACCAGTAGCAGCAGTAACTGAAGAACAAATGAAAGTTGTTCAGTCAGCTAGAAATTATCTAGCGGATTCAATCAGAGCAAAGTAATTTCTTTTTATTCTTCTATTATGCCAAAGCCCCAACTATTTTTAGCCCCCGACTCGTTCTTTTGTAGAAATGGAAATTTTATTGAAACTAACTGTTGTTAGTTTCCTTTTTCTGAGAATTATAACGAAGTATATATTCAAAGAAAAAGTTTGAGCAACAAAGTTGCGAGAAAGTTCACGGAGTGTGCTTTTCTTCAGAAGCAAGAGCAAGTAAATGTTCCAACATTGAGCGTTTGACAATTGCTTTAAAAGCATCAAAAGAAACTGTTCCATTTGGCCCATTTAAAGATAATAATTGGACAGTTGTCAAACATGTATCCGGATTGCTCAAATAATTATCAGCAAATTTTCCTGCTAAATTCATTGCATTTTGATAAGCAACTTGAGGACTATCTGCAAGAATTACTTTTTGTTCTCTTACATAATCTGGATATTTGACTCCGAAACCAGGAGAAACTCCACAATCAATTCCGAAAGTTGCTTGATATTCCATCATTTTCAAAATATAAAAATTGCTGAAATTTAAAAGTATTATTGTAATGGAATGAATAGGTCAAAAAGTGCACGAAGTGAATTGAAACTAATCGCTGTTAGAAGTACCCGAAGTTCCCTTTGGATTAGAACGAGGGGAAAATTTATGTTTTGAAAAGCCAAAGGCTCTAAGAGAAACAATAAATTTTTCGTATGATGGAAGGCACTTTTCTATAGGTTTATATATATCTATATTTTTTATTGGACTATGAATGGACACTATTTACTATGGCAAGTTAATTATCCTGTCTTACAAAGACATCTTTTGAGAAGTTGTGAAACTATGTATAGTCCATGCCCAGTAAAAAGATTTGATGGTAGAAAAACTGGTCCCCAAATAGGTCAATGTACAACTTTTGAATTTCATGAGGTAGACGTTCATGTATCTGAACATTGGGATGATGAAACTATTCATCTAGAAATTGTTACTGAAGATGATGAACTAGAAAAAAGAATGTTTCGTGAATTAGATGGAATTCTTTGGGGACAAAAAGTGCCTGAGTAATATTACTTATAATTATGTTATACGCCCCTGCCCCTTGAGCGACCCGAAAACTCGAAGAGTTTTCTGGCTGGAGCGAAGAGGCTAGCAGGGTTGAGTGAAATCTTGAGCAGAGCAATTTGAGGCAACCCACAAATTGCGGAGCGATTGAATGAGCGAGAAGTCAAACTTTTAATTTTAATAATAAATAAACTGCGAAGCAGAGTATATTGGGGGTTAGGGGGTGCAGGTGCAAAAATTTTCGTTAGTCATTTAGAGTTTAGTTAGTAGTTAGTTTGGGGCAGTAGTTTTTTGCTTCTTTTTTCTAAAAAGAAGATAGTTATGTTTTACTAGTTAATATCCACAAACCATTATTATAATCAAAGGGTATAGCCTCTCGTCTATTTGTTTGTTTTGGTGGCGATGGATAATCATAAGTTATTCTTTCGGCTTTCAGATTCAAAGAAGCATAATTTACTATTCCTTTGCTGTCTCTTATATCCATTTCTAATAAAATCGCTGGAACTTCTTTGGATCTTCCACAGATAAATATAGCGTGATAATCTTGGTTATATTCCCAAAATTGAGAAAAGAAGGGAGTATCAAAAATAGGAAGCACCTCCTCAAGCAAGCCATCCAATCGTTCTTTGTCTGAAAAAGCTCCTTTATGAGGTAATAATCTTCTTATGTCCTCTAGTCCTTTAAAATAACAATTATAGGGAAATGCTAAGCATTGATGAATTCTTTTATTGTCTCTGATACGCTCTTCTAATCTAACCAGATTATTTGGTGTAAAGTCATAACTATCTGAAAAAGCAAATGCTCTAATCTTTTCATTCAATACTTGCGGTGAAATCTTCGGTTGTTCTTCCATTTTCTTGTTCTCCGTCGTGTTTTTAGCACAATAAAGTAATAACAAGCCTTCTTTTATATCTTATTTCTCCTTATCAGGAGAAACATTTAAATAGTTGCAGATATTTACGAAGTTATGCAAGAAAAGTTAGTCAAATTAGGATTATCAAAGAACGAAGCAACTATTTACTTATTCTTATTGAAAAACCCAAATATTACAACAGGGCTTATAATCAAAGAAACTGGAATTTCAAACTCGAGAGTGTATGAATCTTTAAACTCTTTAATCTCAAAAGGATTAGTAAGCTATATCGTTCAAAAAGAGGGGAAATCCTTTAATGCTTCTCCACCTGAAAAGTTTCTTGAGAAAGAAGAAGAAAGAAAAAAGCAGATTGAAGAATTAGTGCCAGAACTCAAGAAACTTAAAGAAGAAAAAAAGTTTAGAACGAATACTGCTGTTTTTGAAGGATTTGAAGGGTTTAAAACAGCATTTAAGAAAATAATAGATGATTGTCCTAAAGAGGAAACAATCTATGTTTTGGGTTTTTCAGAACAACCTTATGCAACCGAATCTCTTAGAATTTTCTTAACAAATATGAACTTAAAAAGTTTGCAGAAGAAACAAAAACTCAAAATTCTTTTAGACAGTTCTGTTAGAGAAACATTAGGCAAAGACCGGGAAAAAGAGAAAAATACAGAAGTTAAGTATATGCCAAAAGGATATATAAGCCCGAGTGCGATTGATATATTTGAGGATTATGTCTATATTTTTCTATGGGAAGAAAAACCATTTGTTTTTATGATAAAAAATAGGCGAATTGCAGAGAGTTTTAAGCAGTATTTCAATTTTCTATGGAAAATAGCTAAGAAATAATCAAAACAGCCTCTTCTGGCTTTAAAATCTTTATTTTATTGTATTCTTTCAGCTTCAAAAGATGCTTGTCTTGGCTTACAATAAAATCTGCTTCTCCGTAAACAGCAGCCTCTATGAATTTATCGTCTTCTGGATCGTCATTTACTGCTTTTATAGCTACAAGTGGATCTACCATTATTGAGTTTTCTATAATAACATTCTTCCACTCTTCAATTAATTCTTCAGGCATAGAAATCTTAAAGCTCTTAAGAGTTTTAACTAATTCTTCAATAAGTTTAGGAGAACTCACTAGTTGAAACTTCCCTCTTTTCCACTTGTCTATAATTTGAGAGCAGAAATTGCCTTCCCAAAATATTCCAGAGATAAATACATTCGTATCTAAAACTATTCTCATCTTTTTCTTGCTTCGCTTATAGCTTCAGATACATCTGCTTCTTTTAATCCTTTCTTTTTTGCGAACTCTCTTGTTTTTTTAAGTAATTTATCTACTCCGTTAAAAGAAGGCATTTCAAGTTTCTTTAAGATAATAGTGTTATCCTCTCCGATAACTACAAATTTTTCTCCTTCGTGTATTTTAAGCCTATCTCTTAAGCTTTGAGGAATTACTATTTGTCCCCTTGAGCTCATACTTGTTATTTCAATATTTTCCATTTTTATCCTCCTATAAGTTTATATTATTGGTAAGATTATCTTATTTATAAACCTTTTGGTTCGTTTTCGTTTCGTCTGCCCCCAACTTCGTTTTAGAAAATTTTTGCGTTCGTTAAAGGGTGGTGAGTGGGGAGAGTGGCGGGATGTAAAACCTTGAGCGATTAGCGAAAGGCTATCTGTTGCATCAGCAACGCACCTGCACCCCCTGTAAATTAAAAGTTTGATTGCGTATAACTTTTGTTAGATGTCCTGATAAGGCGAAAATTATTATTTTGGAATTTTTTATTACTATTCAATTTTAACTGTAAAGTAGGAATATTTATAAAAGGTTTTAATTTTTCAATATTATCATGAGTCAGTTAGTTTTGGATACAGAAAGAGAAGCACCAATAGAGTTAGTTGGTGGAAAAGCACGAGGAATTTTAAGATTAAAATCTCTTGAAGGAAAATTAAACGAAGAAGTCGTTTATCGTGGAAAAGTTATTGTTCCTAACTTTTTTATAGTTCCATCTTCGATAAATTTAGCTGGAAGTTATCAAGA
>JAGVZL010000018.1 GCA_018302505.1 Candidatus Woesearchaeota archaeon
AGTGCTTTTTATTAAAGAATTCTTTATTTTATTCTTTTGATTTTTTAAATTATATTTATATGTTTTTCTATTCTATATTATATATATTATATATTATTAATAAATTTATAACTATATAGTTCTAAAGGAAATAGAGGTGTTATCTTTTAGTGATTAAAAAGTTTTAGTTGGGGTTTGTTTCTTATGGAAATAGTTCTATAGGAAGTTAAGGTGGGGGGGTAATATTTCATAAAGAGATTCTTTATATATAACTTAGCTCTAATAATTTTATTATGGCAAAAGAGTTAGATAAATTTTTTGAAAGTTATTTAAGTAAGAAACCTTTATTTAAAAATAAGAAAGCTTTACAAGATCAATTTACTCCTGAAAATATTTCACATAGGGATGAACAAATAGAACAAATGGCAGGGATTTTAGCTCCGGCATTAAGAAGTGAGAAACCTAGTAATATCTTTTGTTATGGAAAGACAGGGACCGGAAAAACTGTAGTTGCGAGATATGTAGCTGATCAGATAATGGAAACCGCTGAGAAAAGGGGAATTCCTTTAGAAATTGTTTATTTAAATTGTAAAATGAAGAGGGTTGCTGATACAGAATACAGAGTCATTGCTCAATTATGCAATATTTTTGGGAAAGCGGTTCCAGCCACAGGATTGCCAACAGATGAAGTGTATAAATCCTTTGTTAATACTATTGAAGAAAAAAATAAACTCATAATTTTAGTTTTGGATGAAATAGATCAACTTGTTGAGAAAGCGGGAGATGGTATACTATATAACCTGACAAGACTAAATTCCGAACTAAAAAGATCACAAATTTCAATTATAGGAATAAGTAATGATTTGGTGTTTGTTGATAATATAGATCCAAGAATTAAAAGCAGTTTAAGCGAAGAAGAATTAGTATTTCCTCCCTATAATGCGTTACAGTTACAAGATATATTGAAAGAGAGAGTGAAATTAGCTTTTAGACCAGGAGTTTTGGAGGAAGGTGTTGTTGAGAAGTGCTCTGCCTATGCTGCGAGAGAACATGGAGATGCCAGAAGGGCTTTAGAATTATTAAGGGTTTCGGGAGAAGTTGCAGAGAGAAAGAATAAATTAAAGATTGATATAAAACATTTAGATGAGGCGGAGGAAAAGATTGAAAGGGATAGGATTGTAGATATTATTACAACCCAACCTAAACAAAGCCAGTTAACCCTACATTCAATTTTTTCTTTAAATTTTAATGGGAATAAAGGATTATTTACAGGAGATGTTTATGATATCTACAAAAATAATTGTAATAAATGCGGACTAAAACCATTGACACAAAGAAGAGTTTCAGACATCATTGCAGAATTGGATATGTTAGGGGTAATCAATGCGAAAGTCATTAGTAAGGGCAGATATGGTAGAACTAGAGAAATAAGTTTGGCTATTCCTGACAGCAGTGTTAACGAAGTTAAAGAAATATTATTAGATAGTTTAAATCTTTAAAAAATGGATGAAATCATTTCTAGATTAAATGAAGAAGGATATTTAGTAAGCAAGGATTTTATTAGCAACATTCCTAAAAATTTTGACGTTGTGGGTTTTCTGAATTTATTAAAAAATAAGATAAAAGATAATAAGGAGATTACAGTATTGAATAAAGATATACTGCTTTCTGTGTTAAAGGATAAAAAAACAATCGAACTAAATTGGGGGGAATTCGATGAATCCAAGGCGTTATTAGAAAAAGGGAAAGATGGGGAAATGTACCAAACTTTTGTTGATTTGTTAAATTATGAAGCATCTAAAAAAAAATTAGAAAAGATAATGGGGTCTGTTGGGATCGAAGAAGAAATTGAACTTTTAGAAGAGGAAAAAACAGAGAGCAATGTTATTATTTTAAAATCACATAAAGAAGAGGCTCAAAAAAGGAGCGTAGACGATTTCACAAACCATTTTAGGAAAAGATTTGAGATATTAAGTAATATCTTGAAAACAAGACAGGAATTGAAAGAAGTTATTTCTCTAAATCGATTAAATGGAAAGAAAGATCATGAGAGGATTTGTGTTATAGGGATGATTATAGAAAAGAGAGTTACAAAAAATGATAATATTTTAATTCGGATAGAAGATTTTACTGGAGAAATAGTTGCGATTATTAATAAAAATAATTCTAAAATATTTTTAGAAGCTAAAGATTTATGCGATGATGAAATAATTGGATTATTGGGTTCTAAAAATGGAGATATTATTTATGTGGAGGAAATCGTTTTTCCAGATGTTCCCTTAAGCCAAGGACTGAGGAAATTTGATGAAGAGGTTTATTGCGCCTTTATTTCTGATGTCCATGTGGGGAGTAAGGTTTTTTATGAGGGCGAATTCAAGAATTTTTTAAAATGGGTAAATGGAGATTACGGTAGTGAAGAGCAGAAAAATATTGCTAAGAAATTAAAATATTTATTTATAGGTGGGGATTTAGTCGAAGGAGTGGGAATATACTCCGGACAGGAAAATGATTTGATTATAAAAGATATTTACAAACAATATGATTATTTTACACAATTAATTAAAAAAATATCAAATCACGTTCAAATTATTATTTGCCCAGGGAACCACGATGCTCTAAGATTGACTGAACCGCAACCCGCAATAGGAAAGGATTACTGCAAGGATTTAATTGAAATGAATAATGTATATATGGTTAGTAATCCCGCATTGGTAAATATTCATTCAAATGCTAACTTCTCAGGATTTGATGTTTTACTTTATCATGGCACAAGTTTTAATTATTATATGGATAGTGTGGATAGTATAAGGCAAAATGGTGGAACGACGCGGGCGGATTTGATAATGCAATATCTGATGAAAAGAAGACATCTAGCTCCAACACATATAGCTACCTCCTACATTCCTAATCCCAATACGGATTCATTGGTTATTGATAAAGTTCCCGATTTCTTATTAACAGGACATATTCATAGATTAAGTGTGAGCAACTATAGGAATGTTAGCTTGATTAATGCGAGCTGTTGGGTTGGTCAGACAGATTTCCAGGAAAAAGTTGGATTGATTCCTGAGCCATGTAAAGTCGTCGTCGTTAATTTGCAAACAAGAGATACAAAGGTACTAAATTTTATTGATGATGGAAGCCAGCAAACAAATTGAGGAGTATTTTGAAAGATTTGACAAAGATGTCAAACATTGTTATAGCATTGCAACTAATGCAAGAAAGAAAGGGTTCGATCCTGTTGATAGAGTCGAGATTCTTCCTGCTGCGAATATGGCTGAAAGAGTAGAAGGGTTGATTAGTACGGTCGCCCTCCAAATCAAAGGGAGTGGTGTTGTAGAGAGGATTGCTGAATTGGAGAAAGAATATGGAACTCAGGATTGGAGAGTTGCTCTGAATCTAGCGGAAGAGATTTCTGCACAAAAATTTTGTAAATTTGAAACAAATAAAGAAGCTATAGAAGTAGGATTAAGAGTAGGACTTGCATACATTACTGTTGGGGTAGTAGCTAGTCCTTTAGAGGGGTTTGTCAAATTGGAATTTAAAAAGAGAAAAGATGATGGAAAAGAATATTTTGCTTTGTATTTTTCAGGACCGATAAGGAGTGCAGGGACTACAGCTACATGTATCTTTGTTGCTTTATGCGACTATGTTAGAAGAAAAAGAGGTTATGCTAAATATGATCCAAGCGATGTTGAAATTAAGAGATTTGCAATGGAAGTGAGAGACTTTCATGAGAGGGTAACTAATTTACAATATTATCCTAGTGAACAAGAGGTTGAGTTTATGGTGAGCCACTTACCGGTAATGATTGATGGAGACCCTAGTGAAAAGTATGAAGTTAGTAATTATAAAGATTTAGATCGAATGGAGACTAATATTTTGAGAAATGGTGTGTGTTTAGTTTTAGCTGAAGGACTAACTCAAAAAGGTCCAAAATTTTGGAAAAGATTTTCTCCATATGCCAAAACTTTTGGGATGGAAGACTGGAGCTGGATGGAGGAGTTTATTAATTTACAAAAGAAAATAAAAGCAAAGGGAAAAATAAAAGTTGATTCAACTGATAAAATAACTCCAGATTATACTTTTATAAAAGATTTAGTTGCTGGAAGACCTGTGCTAAGCCACCCACTCACAAAGGGGGGATTTAGATTGAGATATGGCAGAACAAGACTAAGTGGATTTAGTTCTACAGCAATACATCCTGCAACAATGCTTGTTTTAGAAAATTATATTGCTTCTGGCACCCAATTAAAGATGGAGAGGCCTGGAAAATCAACGGTTTTAGCGATTTGCGACTCAATAGAGGGACCAGTAGTCAAATTAAAAAACGGAAGTGTTATGCTATTAAAAGATGAAGATGCTGCTAATAAATGTCTAAAAGATATTGATGAAGTAATTTTTTTAGGAGACATATTAATCAATTATGGCGACTTTTTTAATCGGGCTCATAAATTAGTGATCCCGGGTTATTGTGAAGAGTGGTGGCTGCTAGAGTTTGAGAAAAGTGTGCAAGGGAAAGGCATTGTTGAATTGAGTGAGAAATATGGACTTGATAAAAATATACTAAAGAAAATCTTCAAGGGCGATTTGGAGATTAAAGGAAAAGATGCAGTTGAACTTAGCAAGAAATTAAAATTGAATTTACATCCTAGATATACTTATCATTGGAATGAAATAAATAAAGAAGAATTAATTTCCCTTTATAATTGGATATTAAAAGGGAGCATTAAGAGGGAGAATGAGGAAATTAAAAAAATAATTTTACCTTTAAGCGATTCTTTAGATGTTATAGATCCAAAAAGAGCTTTAGAGTTAATAGGGATTCCACATTTGGTTGTTACTAAGGAATATGTTGTAATTGAGGAAGATGATGCAAATGCATTAATTTACTCTTTGTCTTTAAATGATGATTTTGATTTAAATGAGATTGTAGAATCTAAAGAAGATGATGTTTTGAAGTTGCTGAGTAAAAAGGCTTTACTGAAAGACAAGAGCGGCACCTTTATTGGAGCTAGAATGGGCAGACCTGAAAAAGCTAAAATGAGAAAGATGACCGGAAGTCCACACGGATTATTCCCCGTTGGCGAGGAAGGCGGCAGGATGAGGAGTATACAAGGGGTTTTAGAGAAAGGCACGATAAAGGCGGAGTTTAATACTTATTGGTGTGAAGAAGAAGGGAGAGAGATTATTTATCCAGTTTCTGAAAAGAGCGGGAAAAATGGCAAGAAAATTTATTATAATAATGGAAAAATGGAATTCGAAAGCAGTGGGAAATCAAGGCCTTATAAATTAATGACACTAGATTTTTATAACCACTTTAGAGATGTTTTGAGCTATCTTAAAATTGTTAATTATCCCGATTTAATTAAAGGTATTAGGGGGACTAGCAATGATGAACATATTTCTGAATATCTAGGGAAAGCAATTCTTAGAGCGATTGAAGATGTTCATGTCAATAAAGATGGGACGGTAAGATATGACATGACGGAGATGACAATAACCCATTTTAAACCAAAAGAAATTGGAACTAGCCTTGAAAAATTAAAGAAGCTAGGCTATATTAAAGATGTTAATAGCAATGACTTAGTGGATGAGAATCAGGTTATTGAAATTTTTCCACAAGATATTATATTGCCCGCTTGCGATATAAGTCCAGATGAACCGAGTGATGAAGTTCTGTTTAGAGTCAGCAAGTTTGTGGATAATTTATTGGAGCGGTTGTATAAATTAGAACCGTATTATAATTGTAAAAATAAGGAAGATTTGGTTGGACATTATGTTTTGGCGATGAGTCCTCACACTTCTGCCGGAATATTAGGAAGAATAATTGGGTTTAGTAAACTACAAGGATTTTTAACGCATCCATTAATGCATTCTATTATGAGAAGAGATATAGATGGGGATGAGGCTTGTGTCGTATTATTGATGGATGCCCTGCTTAATTTTTCTAGAAAATTATTACCTGGACATAGAGGTGCAAGACAAGATGCTCCTTTAGTTTTGACAACGAAATTAATTCCAAAAGAAGTTGATGACATGATATTTGATATGGATGTTGTTTGGAAGTATCCTTTAGAATTATACGAAGCTGCCGAAAAATATAAAGATCCATGGGAGATTAAGATTGAACAAGTGGATGATAGATTGGGCACTGAGAAACAGTATGAAGATTATGGTTATACACATGAAATTAGCGATTTTAATAAAGGTGTTAGATGTAGTGATTATAAATCTTTACCAACGATGAAAGAAAAAGTTTTTGGACAGATGAGGATTGCTGAAAAAGTAAGAGCGGTTGATGAAAGCGATGTTGCAAGACTTGTTATTGAAAGACATTTTATGAGAGATATTAGAGGTAACCTAAGGAAATTTAGCCAACAACAATTCAGATGCGTTAGTTGTAACGAAAAATACAGGAGACCTCCTTTAATCGGAAGATGTGTTAAATGCAATGGGAGAGTAATTTTTACAATTTCAGAAGGGACTATAATAAAATATGTTGAACCGGCTATGAGTTTAGTTGAGAAATATAATTTACCTCCTTATTTGAAACAGAGTTTAGAAATAACAAATAAAATGATCATTAGCACATTTAGTAAAGACCCAGAGAAACAGGAAGGATTAGGGAAATGGTTCTAGAACATGAAGAATAAAATAACAGGAATCAATAAACAACCCATTAGATGATTTCTACCCATACCTAATAGCGGGGGAAGCATTCCTAAAAATGAACCTATAACTAATACAAATAATCCTAATGGCCCGGATAAGAATATAGTCATAATGACTATTAAAATTATTATTGCGACACTTAATTTTTGATAATTAATTTTTGTTATGTATCCTGAAACTTTTTTAGCGGTTTTCATACACAAATATGATGAAATTAAACCAGAGATTAAAGCGATTATTAAAAAGAATATTAAATTTTCCAATGTCATCTTTGGTAATAATTTACTTATAGTAATTACTGAACCGTTTCTTGCTTTTTCTATGGTGTATAATGCTATGAAACTCATTACCATGTTTAAGGTGTCTAAAGCTCCTACTAAAATTAAGAATCCTGAATCTTTTAGTTTAACTAATTGAGCGCCGATAATAGCAGCCTCTGCTGGTCCAAGACCGGGGAGCATAGATGTAAAAGTCCCAACAATCGTTCCTGAGGATATCGCTTTATAAGTTTCTTTTGTAAATACTTTTGGTGAAGTTATTTTTTGTTTTGGAATTTTTACCTTATCATTTAAAGAAATTAAAATTCCCGCTATTCCAAACAAAGAAGATAACATAGGGAATAATGGGTCTTTAATATTAAGATTTAATGTGGCTATACCAAAACAGCCCGAAAGAAGGAAGATTACTAAAGGCCAAAACCTTTTTTTCTCTCTAAAAATCAAGAATACACAAGTTAGTAATAAAATATATCCAATATACTCTTGAATATAATTATAGATAGAAGGGATTACTTTAATTATTAAAGGGGTAATTAAGGTGCCAATTATTAAAGCAAATATTCCTCCGGTGATGGTTAATGCAAGTGCTTCATATCCCTTTCCCTGCAATAACATCCTATGACCGGGTAAAACACTTAAGATATTATCTCCTGATTCTGGTGCACCTAAATAAATTGCAGGAATTGCATTAAAAAAAGTGTGAGTTACAGACATAGCAATTATAAAAGTTACTAAGGTTATTGGGGCGGTTATTTGTAACAAAAAAGGAGATATGGATAACAAGAGCACAGCAACTAAATTTGTATGAATCCCGGGGGTCAATCCTGTGAAAATTCCTGCCAAAATTCCTATTAAGACGGCTATGGTTATTTCTAATATCATTCTAAGAGGTTTATTTTATCTATTAAGATTTCAAATTCTCCTTGGTATTTTTCTACCACCCCTTCAATTTCTATTTTGGAATTTTTTTCTATATCTAGTTCATCAAATGTTAAAGCTTTAATTGTTCCTGTTGAATCTGATAATATTAGGAAAGAGAGTCCGTCATTATTTCTTATTGTTAATATCTTTGCCTGTAATGTTATTTTTGATTCTAAGTGTTCGTCTGTTATTTCATTTATCTTTAAAATAGGAGGATGGGTATATTCTGCTAGGGTTATCAACACTAAAGTTCCAACTATTGAAATCATTAATGAAATCTTTGTTAAATGCTCTTTTTTCATCTTCCAAACCAACAAATTTATATTTAAAAATTGATTTGTACTGCAATATATGGATAAAAAAGACATATTTGAGCTTATTAAGAGGGGAACAGAAGAGATTATAACAGAAGGAGATTTAAAGGAATTGTTAAAAGAAAAGAAACATCCCAGTGCTTATATTGGCTATGCTCCTACAGGCAAATTACACGCTGGACATCTAATCCCCTTATTGAAAGTTGCGGATTTTTTGGAAGCGGGGTTTAAATTTAAATTTTTAATTGCTAACTTACATGCACATTTAGATGATAGAAAATCTCCTTGGGAATTGTTAGATGCAAGAAGTGTATATTATCAGGAGATGGTCCAAGCGGTTTTGAAAGCTATGAAAGTAGATACTAGTAATTTGAGTTTTGTTAAAGGAAGTGATTTTCAAACTAATGGGGATTATGTTTTGGATGTTTTGAGGATGAGTTCAATAACAACATTGTCTAGAACAAGAAGGGCTGCTTCGGAAGTTGTCAGATTTGGTGAAGAACCTAAAATGGGTGGATTTTTCTATCCATTGATGCAAATTGAGGATTGTGTTGCTTTAGATATCGATGTGGCATTTGGAGGGATAGATCAAAGAGGGATTTACATGCTTGGCAGAGAATTGCTGCCCGAGATAGGGCATAAGAAGCCTATTTGTGTTTTTACTCCATTATTGCCTGGGTTAACTGGCGGTAAGATGAGTTCTTCTAATGAAAAAAGCAAAATTGATTTATTAGATGATAAGAAAACATTGAGCCAAAAAATTGGAAGTGCCTATTGCAAGGAAGGAGAAGTTAAGGAAAATGGAATTTTAGCTTTTGTTGAACATTTTATTTTTCCATTTAAAAATAGTTTAGAAATTGATAGACCTGAGAAATTTGGTGGAAATAAAAGATATGATAAATTTGAAACTCTTAAAAGGGATTTTATTGCTAAAAAATTACACCCTATGGATTTGAAGAATTCTGTTGCCAAAGAATTAAATGAACTATTAGAACCGGTTAGAAAAAAATTTGAGAAAAGGGAAGATTTATTGAGGGAAGCTTACCCGTAAGAAAAGATTTATTAAGTCATTTTTAATTCTAAGAAATTCATGTATGAAGGCTTTGCTGAATTTGCTTTAAAATACCTTCAAAAAAAAGAGGTGGGATACGGAGAAGTTAGGTTAGAAGAGCATGAGGGCAGTCATTTCACTCTGAAAAATAGCACCCCGGAAGTTGTCGGCTTTGATAACTCTGTTGGGATGGCTTTAAGGTTCTTATTGAATAATTCTATGGGTTTTGTTTCTATAAATAAATTTACAAAAAATGATATTAAAAACGCTATTGATAAATCTATAAAATTAGTTAAGAAAAGCCAAACAATTAGCGAGAATATTTCTTTATCTGAGGAAAAAACAAATAAAAAAACTTACAAGGTTAAACAAAAATTAAATTTTAAAGATGTTAGCCCTGAGGAAAAATTAATATTACTGAAGGATGTTGATAAGAGTGTTAATGATATTCTTGGCAGGTATTTTAGTTACCATGATGATATCTGCAAAAAATATTTTATCAATACGGATGGAACTAGAATAAAATCAGAAATTCCAAGAGGAGAATTTATGTATTTCATTACTGTAAAAGAAGGCAATAAATCTGGACAAAAGCATTGGCAGTTCTGTAATTCTGGAGGATTTGAGAGAATAAAGAACAAAAATATTCCTAAGTTAATTTTACAAGAAGTTAATGATATTAAAACTAATTTAAGAGAGGCTAAAAAACCACCAAAAGGAAAACTGGATGTTGTTTTGGGCAGTGAAGTTACAGGTATTGCAGTGCATGAAAGTGTTGGTCATCCTTTTGAGGCAGATAGGATTTTTGGAAGGGAAGCTGCACAGGCAGGAGAGAGTTTTATTGGTCCGGAGATGATTGGAAAACAGATTGGAAGTGATTGTGTTACTGTTGTAGATGATCCAACTTTGAAATATAGTGCCGGTTATTATGATTATGATGATGAGGGGGTTAAAGCCAGAAGAAGATTCCTGATAAAAGATGGAAAAATAAATGAATTTTTACATAATCGGGAAACAGCGACTAAGATGGGATTGAAAAGTAATGGGGCTGCAAGAGCTGAAAATTACGACAAAGAGGCGATAGTAAGAATGGCTAATACGTTTTTACTTCCTGGAAAATATTCAGAAAAGGAATTAATTGAGGGAGTTAAATACGGCGTTTTCATTAAAGATTATACTGAATGGAACATTAACGATACTAGATACCAAATGAAGTATGTTGGGGGAAATGCTTTCTTAATTAAAAATGGAAAGTTAAGTTATCCAGTATTTAAACCCGCTTTGGAGATTACAACTCCCACTTTATGGAGCAGCATTGATGCGGTTGGTAAAAATTTAGAGTACGGAACTGGAACTTGCGGCAAAGGAGATCCTATGCAAGGGGTTCCTGCTTTCTTAGGTGGACCAAGTGTTAGACTTAGGGGGATTACATTAAGTTAAAATGGAAATACTTGATTATTTAATGAAGGAATTAAAAAACAAAGTAGATGATGCAGTTCTAACCTTTGTTTCTGGGGAATCAACACAAATAAAATTCGCTAATAATGTTGTAGTTAATACCAGTTTGGATGAATATACCCATATTGGTGTATTTGCTGTTAAAGATAAGAAGATAATAGCTACTAATCTTAAAGATTTAGCTTTAAATGGCAGTGAGGGTATTGTTTCCCCACAAGTAAAAAAAGGGATTAATGAAACTGCGGCTAAACTTGTTAAATATTTTAAGATGATTCAGCCCAAAGAAGATTATAATGGGATAAATGATAAAAAATACAGATATAAAGAAGTTCCTGAGACATATGATCCGAAAATTAAAGATGTTAATGGTGTGGACTTTGTTGAAAAAGGGATTAATGCCGCTATGAAAGAAGGAGCTAGGAGAACTAATGGCACATTTGAGACTCACGATGTTAAAGAATATGTTTTGACTTCAGAAGGGATTGAATATTCAAATAAAAACACTGAAATTTATTTTACAATTAGGAGCTTTGTTGATGAAGATGAAAGCGGACATGTTGATAAAGCGAGCTGTATAACAAAAGGATTTGATACTGAAAAGATAGGGAAAAAAAGCGGAGAAATAGCATCAAATGCTAAGAATCCTGTTAATGGCAAAAGAGGAAAATATGATATCATTTTATCCCCTCTGTCTTTTGCTCCCATACTTAATTCCATCGGCGAGAGTGCAAGCATCTTTTCTGTGGAATCAGGATTAAGTTTTTTTACGGATTCTTTAAATAAAAAAATTGGAAGTAATAAAATAAGCATTTATGATGATGGGAGATTAAGAAATGGCATTGGGAGCACTAAAGTAGATCATGAAGGTGTTCCAACAAGAAGAACACCAATATTAGAAAAGGGTGTACATAGGAACTACTTACATAATTATTCTACTGCTAAAAAATATAATGTTCAAAATGCTGGAAACGCAGGATTAATCTCTCCAGAGCCATGGAATATTGTCGTAGATAATGGAGATTATGAATTAGATGAAATGATTAAAAGTGTTAAACGCGGGTTATATGTTACTAATGTTTGGTATACAAGATTTAGCAATTACCATACTGGTGATTTTTCTACTATCCCAAGAGATGGTTGTTTCCTTATTAAGAATGGAGAAATAAAAGAAAGCTGGAAAGGGGTAAGGATTAGCGAGAATATTTTACATATTTTAAAAAATGTTGCAAAGGTCGGAAAAAACACTGAACACTTAAGAAGCTGGGAAGCACCCATACCAATTAAAAGCCCAAGTATTTTGATTAAGAATTGCAAAGTAACTGTACCTACAAAATGATTGATTCTATAAGAAAGGCTTGTGAGTTAAGCTCTAGTATTTTAAAAGAATGCATTGATAATTTTAGTAAATTTAAAACGGAAAAAGATGTTGCTGATTGGCTAAGAAAAAAAACTAAAGAAAAAAAAATTAAATTAGCATTTCCACCATTAGTTGTTTCTGGTAAAAACTTTTTAGAGATACATCATAAATTAGATAATACTGAATTAAGTGGTTTTACTATTCTGGATTTTGGAGTAAGATACAATGGTTATTGCGGGGATGTTACAAGAATGGCATACAAAGGAAAACCTAGCGAAAAAGATTTTAAAATTTATGATTTAATCTTAAGATTGCATAGAACCGCTATTAGAGAAGTGAAGATTGGAATGAATTGTTCTGAATTAGATATGATGATTAGGGATGGTTATGGAAAAGATAGAAAGAAATTTAAACATTCTCTAGGGCACGGAGTTGGTGGGAGAATTCATCAACCCCCCTGGATAAAACCTTCTTCTAAATATAAATTTAAAGAAAACGATGTTGTAACTATAGAACCTGGATGGTATAGTAAAAATAAAGGAATAAGAATTGAGGACACTATATTATTAACAAAAAATAAAAAAGAAATTTTGACTAAATTAAATTATGAATTAAAAATTTTAAATTAAGAACTTTCCATTCTCTTGTATAACTTTTCCATCAATAATTATTTTTCCACCTTCTCTTAAATCTTTAATGATATCCCAGTGGAGTGCTGACTCGTTTGTTCCACCACCTTCTTTGTAAGATCTACCCAATGCTAGATGAATTGTGCCACCTATTTTTTCATCGAATAAAATATCTTTAACAAATCTTTGAATGTTCTTGTTGAAACCTATTCCAAATTCCCCTAATTTAGAAGCACCCTCGTCAGTTTTTAACATCTCTTTCAGATAGTTTTCGTTTTTTGTTGCTGAGGCTTCTACAACTTTTCCATTTTTAAATTTTAGTTTAACTCCCTCTACCATTCTTCCCCCTCTCACTGCGGGAAATGAGAATTCTATATGGCCTTCTGTTGAATCTTCTACTGGAGCTATGAATACTTCCCCACATGGCATATTATGTCTTCCATCTCCTTTCTCAGATATTCTTCCTTCTATTGAAAACTTAATATCTGTATTTTTACCTATAATCTGAACCTCTTTGCCTTTGTCCATAATTTCCTTTAATTTATTTTCCTCTTTTGATATTTTTTCCCAATCCTGGATTGTTGCGCCATAAACAAAATCTTCAAACTCTTCCAACGACATGTCTGCTTCTTGTGCTTGTGCGTTTCCTGGATATTCAAAAAGCACCCATCTTTTCTTTAGTATTTCTTCAGAAATAGGATTTGTTACTTTGCTCCTCTTCACAATTTTTTTTGGATCTACACTTGTTAATGCCCTAGTATTCCTTGTTGAACCAATAGACAGGAAAACATCTCCATATTTTGCTTCATACATTGACATTTCAGGAAAATGATTTAATTGTTCTTCGGATGCATTATCATAATATATTTTTGCCATACCCGGCAGACCAATATTAACTTTTACATACGCTCCTTTCTTTAAGCACAGTCTGTATATTTCTCTAACTAATGGCGAAGCATCTATTCCCGCATCTAATATTACTTTGTCGCCTTTTTTTATTTTTGTAGAATATTCAACTAAGATTTTTGCAACTTCCTTAATTCTTGGGTCTACCATCCCCCCTATTGAAAGAGGAGAGTTTTTAAGAATTTCTATTTTAAATAAGATATATGAGAATTGTCAAAATTGAAGAAAGCGATGGAAGACCTGAAACAAAAGGATGCAAGAATGGAGCGAGTGCGGTATTAACACAATTAAAGGATATTTGGCTTAGTGAAGACCATAAAATCTTAAATTACGAAATTGTTAATGATAATGGAGATTTATTTTTAGGCGGAGACCATAGTATAAGTTTTGAAATTTTTTCTAAAAATCCCTGCGAAGGTTTATTAATATTTGATGCCCATCCTGATGTTTATCACGAGTTTAATTCAGCAACACATCTGGATTGGTTGAAATTTTTAATAGATGAAGGCAAAGTAAATGGAGAAAAAGTGATGATTGTGGGACTGAGGAGCTTTCATAAAAAAGAAATTAACTATTTAAGAGAAAAGAAAATTAAATTTTTGACAATGAAAAATATTTTTGAAAACGGGGTAGTTAATGTTTGCGATGGGATAATGGAATTTGTTTCAGGTTTTAAAAGCTTATACATAAGCATTGATATAGATGTTGTTGATCCAGCATTTGCTCCTGGTGTTGGCTACGTTGAACCCGGTGGATTGACAAGCCGAGAATTAATCTACCTTATGCAGAGATTGAAAAATTTAAAAAATCTAAAAAAAATAGATATTGTTGAGATTAATAAGGATAAAGATGTTAATAATATGACCTCTAAATTAGCGGCAAAATTGGTTTACGAGTTAGCATGAGAATATTCATAGCGGTTGAATTACCCGAGAGGATAAAAGAAAAATTAAAAGAAGTTCAAAAAGAATTTATTAGAGATGGGGATATAAATTTTTCAAAAGAGTATCACATTACTTTGAAATTTTTAGGTGAAATTTCTTCCACAAAAATTGATAGAGTTAAAGAGAGATTAAAAACAATTAATTTTAAACCGTTTGATTTACACTTATCTAAATTGGGCGTTTTTCCAGATATGAAATTTGTCCAGGTATTCTGGGTTGGTGTTGGACCGCAAAGTAAGATTAAGAAATTACATGAAAGGATAGACAGCAAACTAATGGATATGTTTGAAGCTGATAGAAAGTTTATAGGACATGTGACTCTGGGAAGGATAAAAAGATTAAGAGATAAAGATAGTTTTTTAGATAAAATAAGAGAGATTGAAATCGAAGGGAGCTTTTCTGTTAAAAATTTTTGTTTGATTCAAAGTGAATTGACTTCTAGTGGGCCAATTTATACTATTTTAAAGAAATATGGATTGTAGATTGATAAAGTATATAAACATAAGATTATTCTTATTTATTTTCAGGTGAGGTAAATGCCTGAAGATAATATTCATTCTGTTGAAGAAGTTGTGTTTAGAGATATTAATGGAAAAGAATATCTTGGTGGTATTGTTGGTTCTGTTGAAGCTTCTAGGGTCTTTGTTTCTAGGTTGTTTTCTCATCTTAGACAGGGTACACCCAATATCTCGTTTGATTCTGTTCTTGGCGCTTTAGTTCAGTTGGATGGTGGCAAGCATTTTGGGAATTTAGGTTATGTTTATGATCCTTATGGAACTTTTGACGGGATACCGAAAGTTATGTACCAGAGATGGATTTTTGCTGAGGAAGTTGTCGATTTTTCCGTAGACTTTCTTTGTGCTAAATTATTGAAACATGCTGAAGCGGGAGTCCCTCATGATGAGGTTACTTTCGGATTAGAGGAAGCTATTATTGATCATTTTGGATTACCCAATTCTGTTCAGACTAGGCGATTAGCTCACCCCGCGTATCATGTTTTCTTAAAAAATTATGCTTTACGCGGAAGTTATCCGTACAAGGATGGGAATCCCGTTCCAGAAACACATTACTGGAGACTAAGAAATGGATTTCCAGATAGTGATAAATTTAAAGTTGAGGTTCTCAAGGAATATAGAAGATTTATAGAAGCGAATCTTGGAACTTAGTAATTACTCTCTAAAATTCTTTTTATATTCTCAATTTTTTTAGGCCCTATTTTGTCCACTTCCTTTAATTCTTCTTCTGTTGCATTGATAATTTTCTTAATATTCTTGAATTTTTGTAATAAAGATTTGGAAATTGTTGGTCCTATACCTGGCAAGGATTCTATAAAATATTCTTGCTGCTGTTTTAATGTTAATGGTTTTCTTTTTTTTAATAGAGATGGCAATGATCTTGGTTTCTCTAATCTTTTTGCAATTATTGCTAATAAATTTGCGGTATCCTTGTGATTTCTTGTATATAATATTGGCACTTGAAAATCTATAGCTATCGAAGCTAGCATTCCTCTTATTGAGTTAGGGTGAAAATCCCTTATTTGGTATATGTTTTCTTCACCTTCCATTATTAATAATGTTATATCAAAATGTTTTTTCATATCTATTAATTGCGAGATTAACCGTTTATCGATCATGGAATTCAGAAAGTCATTGATTGTTTTCCTTTCCACACCTAAGGTTAGTATCTCTCCATTAAGGTTTTTTGTTTTTATTATAAAATCCGCTAGAACTAATTGTTTCTCAATAACTTCTATATCCCTTTTAATCAATTCTTTTACTATCCCAGAATTTCTTTCCCTATTATCTAAAAATATTTGCGGCATAAGTTTTATATACAAAATTGGCTTTAAGAAAGTTATGGTAAGCTTCCCGCCAGATTGGTGGAAAAGGAAAGATGAGGAAAGAAGAGAAGAAGATGAGTCTTCTGAGAATCAAAGAGTAAGAAACCAATTACAAGCAGAAAAAGATGCTATGATAGATATAGAAAAAGCTTCTGATGTTCTTCTTAATATAATTAGAGATATATCTGCTGAGACTAAGAGATTGAGAAGATTTGCAAGGGACTTTCCTGAGGGTCATCCTGTGAATTTGGAAGTTAATAGATCTGCTCAGGCCTTGGAAGAATCTAATATGAGATTAGCTGATTTAAAAAATAAAATGTTTTCATCTAGCCGTACTATTAGGTATTTGGTTAGATAAGAGTGGTTTGAGATTCCTGCATTTTACTTAATACTTTTTTCATAGTTTTTTCTTTTCTTTGACTTGACCAATAATAAGCAATTTCTCTTGTGTCCTTTGTTAATAAACTAATTATTTTTCCAGCTTCTAATCTTGCAACTCTTCCAGCTCTTTGGATTTTTCTTATTTCAGAAGATTGTCCTTGGTCATACATTATTGCTAATGTTGCTCCCTTTATATCAATACCTTCTTCTCCTATTGAGGAACATACCAAAGTGTTGTAAATATCATCTTCGAACCTTTTTATTACATTAATCTGTTCTTGTTGTGTCAATCCAGATTTTTGTCCGATTAATTTTGTTGCTTTGATACTTTTTTCTTTATTTAAGAAATCTACAATTTCGTCTATAGTTGTGCGGTAATTTGCAAAGACTATTATTTTTGCCTTCTGATTATTTTCTATTTCTTTTTTTATCAATCCCTTCAACATATATAATTTTGGATGTTTGACATCCCTTTTTAATAGTTCATTGGTTAGTAAAATTGCATCCTGAATTTCTTTTGTATTTAGAATATTTTTTGCTGCTTTTGTTTCTTCTGTTTCTAATTTTTTTAAAAATTCTGCTAAAGGTTTTATTCCCTGAGTTTCTAATAATTCAGAAGCATAATCTATTTTTATTAATAATGCGGTTAGTGAAAGACCGTAGAAAGCTGTTGGATTTTTCTTTGATAAGTCCTTTCTTAGTTTTTGCTGTAAGATGATTAAATCTTTCTTGGAGATTATTGAAGTAGGTTTATTAAATCCTATTTTTTTTAGGTCTTTTGTTTTATCTTGATAAACTGTTTTTATCAAATGATTAATTTTTTTTAATTCTTCAGGTAGATTTACTTCTAACCATACTATTTCCTTTTTTTGTATGAATTCCTCAATATCTTCTTCAGTTCTTATTTCCACGGCGTTAATACTTAAATTTTCTTTAATTTCATCTATTTTTTGTTTTGTTCCTCCCGGTGATGCAGTTAATGCCAGAACACAAGGACTTTTTGACTGCTGCTGATAAAAATTAGCTACTTTTGTATTTGCAAAATTCAGTCTTGATCTATGACATTCGTCTACTACCAATAAAGAAGTTGAGGATAACGATATCCTATTATTTTCTAAATCCTTCTGGATTGTTTGTGGTGTTGCTACTGCGATTATACACGACTCCCAAAGTTCTTGTCTTTTTTTAGGGTTTAAGGCTCCAGTTAATAGGATAATCTGCTCTGGAGGGATTGTTGTTGAGGATTTAAATTCCCTCTGAATTTGAGCGGATAATGGTTTTGTTGGGGTCATTATCAAAACATTTGAATGATTTTTATTTAACCTTTCAATAGCAGTCAATATAGCAATTTTTGTCTTTCCAGTTCCTGTTGGCAGAACCACTAATGTATTATTATTTTTTGTTGTATTTAAAATTTCTAATTGGTAATTTCTAGGCTCAAAGTTTTTTATTTTATACATGGAAATCTTTAAAAGAGAATAATATTAAAATCTTTGGATGATTGTTAAATTTTTGGGAGTAATGGATATAATCGTCGGGATTGCTTTTATATTGGCCCAGTGGAGTTTTGGCTATCATATTGGGCTGATATTAGCTATTTATGTAATCATAAAAGCTTTGATTTTCATTACAGATTTCGCAAGCATAATTGATTTAATTGGGGGAATTTATTTATTATTAATTATCTTTGGGGTACATCAAATTTTTGCAGTAGTATTTTTACTATGGTTCTTACAAAAAGGATTTTTTAGTTTATTTATTTGAGCTATAAAAATAAAATGAAGTAATCGCAATTGTAAGTATTAAGGCTAAAATTATTGCGGCTAAGACATTTATTAAATATGTGAATGCAATTACTAATATTATTAGGCAGAATAGGGCAATATAAAGCGTCCTGCTGCCGGCCCATATTTTTATTCCATCATATTTTGGAAGAGGCAACATATGGAATATGGCTAAAGAAGATGCGATAAACATTCCCTTTGAGAAAAAGGATTGAGAGAAAGGAAGAAGGATTTTGAAAATTAATAATAGACATACATTAGAAATTGGCCCCGTTGCAGCAATATTCGCTTCTTCAATATCTTTCAAATTGGTCCATTGATGTCCTATTCTTTTTTTTCTATTTACCTTTGATTTGAAACTCGCTAAGGCTACAAAAATCAATTTTCCGTTTGAAACTAATGAAAATATTAAAGTAATTAATGGTCCTGTGAATTTAAAACCTTTAGGGATTATTATATGTGTCAATGGGATTTTTTCAGTAGTGATTAAATCAAATTCTAAATCACAACTCGATTTCTTTGCAATTAATTTTTGAGAGAATGTATGAACTGTGTATATTATTAATACTAAGATAACTGCCTTTAACAAATTAATTAAACCTACGCTTAAATTAAAAACTTCTGTTCCCCACTCATCAAAAGAAAATACAAATCCTGCAATTATTGATGCAACTAAGAGATATGTTATTTCTTTTTTTGTAAATTCCATTTTATCAACCTTAATAACTCGTCTTCGTGCCCGGCACCAACAATTGCGAGTATTTTTTTATTTGATTGCAATAATTGTGTAAGTTGTTGTGCCATATATATGTTTCTCTCATAGATTAATGTTTTGTAAACATTAGGATAACGCATTTTTACTTCCTTTATCATCCTTTTTATTAAATTTTTTTCAGGAACTTTTGTTAAATCGATTTTAATTCTTTTTTTTTGAGAGATTAAAGAAGCTAATATATCTACCACGAATCTGAATTTCTCTTTGAAGGTTATATTCTTAGATAATCTCTTGAAGGTTATTTGAATCGGTTGATCTATCAGGGCTATTTTTAATTTGTATTTTTTTGCAAGTTTAATGGCGGTTAACATTTCCTCTCCGGGCCTCATCCCTACCTTCTCTCCTAATTTTTTTTCAATATAGGCTCCAAGAGTGTTCATAACCGAGCCACCAGAAACTAAATCTTTTAATGATGGGTTTTGTTGTCTATTTGATAATAATTTTTTAAACCTTAAAATATCTAATTCTAACGCTATGATTTCCGGTGTTTCTTCTTCAATTAATTGCTTAACTTTATTCACACTTTCGATGGCAATATGTGATGTACCTAAAATTATGAGGTTTCCAAAAGATTTCATTGACTATACAAATATTTAAATATATTAAACATTTTCCTTTTTCCCAGAAAGGAGGCATAATATGCTAAAAACAAGAAGAATAACAGATACTTTTGAACAGAGGGTTTATACTGATCAAGGGGAGTATTTTGGCGATGTTGAGGAGTGTATTTTAACAATTAATAAGATTTTTGGGTGGAGAGTTAAAGCTACTAAAGGAAGCAGTTTAAGCCACTTATTGGGTGGGGCTAAAGGAGTAATTGTTCCACATCAACTGGTTAAGGCTATAGGAGATATATTGATAATCAGCAAGGCCGCTATTCCTTCTTACGGTGCTGAGGAATCAGGTAAAGAAGATGAGGAAATCGCTGAATAAAAACAATAAATTTATATACGAATATTCTATTTTTATTTTATAATGGCTTCAACTCTAGCTAATGCATTGGATTTCTTTAGGGACTTTGGGGTATTTGATGTTATTTTACCTTTCTTATTAGTCTTTACAGTTGTTTATGCTACATTACAGAAAACAGAAGTATTAGGGAAGAATAAAGCAAATCTGGATTCTATGGTTGCTTTTGTAATTGGATTATTGGTTGTTGCTGCAACAAAAGTTGTTGGAGTAATTAACGAAGCATTACCTCAGATAATGGTTTTAGTTATTGTTGGATTAAGTTTCCTTTTAATGCTGGGGATATTTGCTAAACCAGAAGGGAGTTTTTTTGAATCATTGGAGGGAAATTTTAGAATTGGGTTGATGATAATACTTTCTGCTGCGGTTGTTTTAATATTTTTAGGTGTTATTGAAAATTCAAAAGGAGAGAGCTGGTTAGAATATGGCTGGAATTTCACAATTAATAATTGGAATGGAGCTATTGTTGGAAGTTTAGTTTTATTACTAGTAGTTGTTGCCGCAATTTGGATTATAGTTGGTGGCGGAGAAAAAAAGGAGAAAAAATAAAGAAAGATAATAGGTAAATTTATATATTACAACCTATATTAAATAATAAAAATTAGGTGATATACAAATGGTTTTGGAAGATATTGACATTGCAGGGTTTCTCTCATGGTTTGAGAATATTGGGGGCTTTGATATTATTTTACCCTTCTTATTAGTTTTTGCAATCACATTTGCTATTTTAGATAAAATAAAATTATTTGGAGAGAAGAAAAATATTAATACTATTATTGCAATAATTTTAGCATTCTTTTTAATCTTACAACAAGATTTTGTTTTCCTTTTACAAGGAGTTTTGCCGAGAGTTTCTATGTTAATGGTTACATTAATTATGATTTTACTTGTTGCAGGGACATTTGGATTTAGTGAGTTTGGTGAGGGATGGAAGAGTTTAAGTGTTATTGTTGCAATTGTAGGAGTTATCTGGGCAATAGGAGCAAGTTCAAATTGGGATATTCCCGCATTTGATTTATTAACGGATCAAGATATCGCTATCTTATTAATTTTGGGTGTTTTTGTTTTAGTAATTTGGTTTGTTGTTAAGGAACCTTCTAAAACCGGAGAAGGCGGGATTATTAAAGGTCTAAGAGATTTTAATAACTTTTTTGGCTTAAGTAAAAAACCCTAAATGTTTAAAATGATACAATGGCAACAATACTTGATATAGGTTTCTTGAATTTTTTATTGCCAGTATTTACTTTTCTTTTAATTTATGCTATTGTTTTCGGAGTTTTACAAAAATCAAAATTTTTATCTGAGAGCACAAATATAAATACTTGGGTTGCCCTCGCTATATCTGTTTTATTCTTATTAGCTCCTGGAGCTATTGAATTTGTTAGCGTTATTGCACCTTGGTTTGTTGTTTTAGTAGTTATTGCCTTTTCATTTTTATTAATATTCTTTTTCATGGGAATTAAACCAGAAGTTATTGAGAAAGTCGCTAGGAATGAAGCATCTGTGAGATGGACAATAATAATAATTAGCATTATAATAATTATAGTTGGATTAACTTCTGTATTCGGACCTATCTTTGGGACCCCCGCTGATGGTGAGGAGGGAGTTGGCAGGGAGGTTCAGAGGAGTATTTTTGATCCACAGGTTTTAACTACTGTATTTATTTTATTAGTTGCCGGGCAGGCAGTTAGACTAATAGCACAACAAGATAAATAATTTTCAATCTTTTAGGTAACCCTTAGAATATTTATCCTTTTATTCCTTTAAATTTTTCAGTTATTCTTGATAATTCTTTAACATTTGTTGATAAAGGTTCTATTATTTTTTCCATAACTTTAGAAAGAGCTTTCATTTCAGAGCTCATTGTTTGCACAGATTTATTATAACCTTCAACTTTTCCTAACATTCCAATTTGGAGATTTTCAAGCTGATTCCTTATTCTTATTACTTCTTGCTTTATTGCCCCAATCTCGGAATTAACTCTTTCTTTCCAGATATTTATATCCCCTATTGAGGAACTAAATTCCTGCAACTTTTCCTCAACAATTGCTTCAGCTATTTCCTCAATTTGCTCTATGTTTTGCCTTTGAGGTATCTGCTGCGGAGCATTATCTGATAACGGAGGACCCATCATTCGATCTTCTTCTGGACTATTCATCCATTCTTGTTCTTTATTGTCCATCTGCTGAGAATTCGGAATAGAAGATCTTTCATTAGGAGAAGGCGGTTCTAAATCCGAAGAATACTGTTCACCATCTTTATCTAAAGAGTCATAAATATCTCTTGAAGAATGACCACGATTTTTTAATTCATCAATAATACTACTATTATCTATTCCCTTGTCTTTCATTCCCTTTATTACAGAACTTAAATTAACCATTTTATTTTTTCTCTTGAATAATTTGTCTTACTTCCTTCTCGGTAACGAAGTTAAGGGGGTTCCACACATTAATATATTTTTCTAAAACTTTAACATCCTGTGATGATGCAAAATTCTCGGCTCCTTTAATTATATCCTGCATAGTTTCTTTTAGAGACATTATTGCATTCTTTAAATCCCTTACATCTTCATTTATATTTTTTATTTCATCTGAAATTCTTTTGTATTCACCAATCATATTAGAATCAGTAACTAAAAGACGTTCTCTAAGCGTTGTTAGTTTAGATTCATTTATTCTTAATCTTCCTATAACTTCATTGAAAGCATTTTGGTCTTGCATTTTAAATCGAAAGGTATTTATTATTAGTTGGAAATAGTATAAATAACTTACTATGGCAAAAGA
>JAGVZL010000039.1 GCA_018302505.1 Candidatus Woesearchaeota archaeon
TTGCTGTATTCTTACCTATATGGGCGAGGTTTTAAAGTATATGTTTGAGAATATTAAAGTTTATAAGTTTCTTATATTATTTTTAGTTCATGAAATTGACTTTGGCGGAATCAAGATTATTAAAAGAACCTATAAATATTATTTCTGAGCTTGTTAGCGAGGTTAATATAAAAGTTGATAAGAATAAAGTAGAATTAATCGCAATGGACCCGGCTAATGTAGTAATGGTTATTTTTAAACTATTAAGCAGTGCTTTTGTTGAATATGAAGTTAAGGATGAGAAAGTAATAAGTTTAAGTTTGGATAATTTAAATCAGGTTTTTAGAAGGATAAAACCCAGCGACACTTTAATTTTAGAATTAGATGAGGATAAAAATAGATTAAAAATTAAATTAAGGGGGAATACACATAGAACTTTTAATTTAAGTTTACTTCATTTAGAAGATAGAGAGCATAAAGTTCCGGAATTAGAATTTCCTTTAAGAATTGAAACTAATAGCGTGATTTTTGAGAATGCAATTGAGGATGCGAGCATTGTTGCCGACAGCGTTGGGTTTATTGTTGATAAAAATAAGTTTATTGTTAAGAGCCAAGGAAATATCAGCGATGCTAATATTGAATTAGCTACTGATGAAGAAACAGATATTAGTATTGATAGCGATGATAAGATAAGCGCGAAATACAGCGTAGAATACCTGAAAAAGATAATTAAAGGCGGGAAATTAGCAGACAGAGTTAAGATCCAATTTAATAAGGACTATCCTTTAAAGGTCGAGTATAATTTAATGGATAAATTAGGATTAACTTTTATTTTAGCTCCAAGAGTCTCTAATGACTGAACCCTTTAAGAAAGCGTTCACGGAAAAAGATATTAAAATGAATGAGATTGACAAAGTATTTTCTAAATTTAAATCCGGAGTTTATGTTGTGACTACTATTCTTGCTTTCAACCGCCATTAGTTATGGTTTCTTTAGGTAAGAATAGAAAGGACCATGAAAAACTTATGGAAGCGGAAGTTTTTGCGATTAATGTTTTGGGTGAAAAACATTTAGAAGTAGGAAGGCATTTTGGTTTGACTAATGGAGAGAATGTGAATAATTTTGATGGAATTGACTGCATTGAACTAGAAACAGGAAGCCCTATTTTAAAGGATGCTGCCGGCAGTTTAGACTGCAAAATTGTCAAGACTATAGATGCTGGCGATCATGTTATTTTCATTGGTGAGGTTTTAGACGTGGTTAATAGAGATGGGGATGGATTAGTGTTTAAAACTGAAAATTTTCCTTAACAAAAAGTTTATATATTAAATACACATATGTGTATGCATGGCTACTAAAACAATTTCTATAACTCAGGAAGCTTATGATAGATTGAAGATGAGGAAAGAAAATAATGAAAGCTTTAGCGAAGTAATTAATAGGATTACTAATAAAGTAAATATTCTGGACTTTGCCGGCATTTTAAGCAATGAAGAGGCTAATATCCTGGAGAAAAATATAAAAAATTCCAGATTAAGAAGCAGAATGAGATTGGATAAAATCAGAGGGATGTTAAAATAATCCTTGATACTACTGTCATTATTGACTTATTAAAAAATGATTTACCTCTTATTGAAAAAATAAAAATATTTAATAAAAAAGAAATTCCTTTATTTTTTACGTCTGTTTCTGTGTTTGAGCTTTGGCAAGGAGCTGAAGATATTTCAGATAAATTGAAATTAGAAAAAATTCATTCTTTACTTGATTCTTTTGGTTCTTTTAATTTAGATGTTCCTTCTTCTAAGGAAGCTGGTTCTATTCATTCTGAATTAAGGAAAAAGGGACAAGTTATTGATGCAGCGGATTCTATGATTGCAGGAATTGCCAAAATTAATAATGAAACAATACTGACAAGAAATATAAAACATTTTTCCAGAATTTCCGGGTTAAAGGTCGAATCTTATTAAAATTCTTAGGAAACTTTTATATATTAGTTAATAAGTTATGTATATAAACTTAATGATTAAAGTATTGAGAATAAGTTAAGTAAGTTTAATAAGTTAAGTTATCCTGGGAAAAAGAGGTAGATGACAAGAGTAAACATTGAGGTGGAAGATGAGTTACATAGAAAAGCGAAGCTAGCTTCTTTATTAGAAAATAAGACTTTAATTCAATTCATTAACGAAGCTATTAAGGAGAAGATTAACAAGAATAAAAATGTCAAATAAAGAAACTTTTTTAGGAAAAAACTTTCATGAAAAAAGAGGAAAAAAGGGACAGGTAACTGTATTCATCATAGTAGGGATTTTGATAGTTATTATTGCTGGCGGGTTAATTTTTGTTAATAGAGATAAGATTAGTTTTAGAGGGGTAACAAGCACACAAGTTGAACCTGTTAAGGAATATTTGAGAGATTGTATTTCTGAGAGATTAGACCAAAGTCTTTTAGATATTAAGTCCAATGGAGGGTTAAGAGGACTTACTTCTCCTGGTCAACATCCACTTAATCAATATAATGCTCTTTTGAATATTTATGGAATTAATTTAGCACCATCTATTCAAGATTTACAAAATACTATTAATGAAGATATTCTTCAGCTATTAAGAGCTAATGGTTGTTCTTTAAGTGGGTTTAATCAGTTCGAGATTAGTGAAGATATTGATTCTATAAGGGTTAGCACCTTTGTACTTGATGATGAAATCCTTGTTGATGTTACTTATCCGATTACTATAACTAGAGGAGATTCCGTTAATAATTTGGATAAATTTTCTATTGAAAAAGAAACAGATATAGGAAAAGTAGCTAATTTATTGACTCCGCTTTTAAATGAGGTTATTAGTGCCAGGAAGGATAATTCTGATTTTGATTTTGGTAGCGGATTGCAATATTATTGTGAGATTTACGGAAGCGGGCTTAGTTGTGTTCTTTTAGAATGGAATATTGGGGGATGGCGTTTAATTGCAGTCGGAGATGAAAATTTGTTAGAAAATATAGGTAGCTTAGAAAGAGGGGAGGTATTTACATTTTTAATTGCACCTAAATCATGAAACTTAATTTGAAAAATTGGATATTTGTAATTTTATTTTTGGCTAGTTTAATCAATATTGATAATGTGTTTGCTCAGCAAGATTCTGGAATTTGTTGCTTAGAGGAGAATGGATTTTGCAGTTCGAACAAATTGGCTGATAATTGTGTTCGTGGCGGAGGAAGCGTTCTTGCAGGAGGATCATGTTATGATGCAAATAGGGTTTCAACATTCCCTTCATGCCAATTAGTAGGCTGCGTATTTATTGCAACTGGTCAATGCACATTTGTTTCTAATGAAAGATGCGGTGTTCTTGGTGGTGCAATTGATCCTTCCATCACAACACAAGTCCAATGTAATAATTATCAACCTCCCATAGTTAGTTCTGGAACTGCAGGTGCAACTGTTGTTAGGAATGTGTGCAGTAATGATAAGAGAAAAATCATAGGACTTGATGCTAGTAACAATCCTATTAGTGAAATTGAGACTTGTTTTGATAATGAAAAATGTGTAGATGCAAACGGTGTTCCTGAATGTGTTAGCACTTCTTGTAAAGTCGGAGAGAACACTGTTCTTAGAACTTATAATATTGAGACTGGAAAATTATTTATTGAAGAAACTGGAATAACCCTTGAAATGATGGGGGTAAAATTGAATTCTGCTTCTAGAACTATAGCTTCTCCTGTTGAAAGAAGAGATGGTGAGAGCTGGTGTATGATATATGGTAGTGATGATGGAGAAAATTGGAATTTATTACCTAAATTTTATACTACAAAGCAAGTTTATTTGAGTGAAGTAAGTGATTCTGATAAATATAGTGCTACTTATATGAAAAGCGATTATAAAAAATATTCTGCAGGACAAAGACATTCGGTATATAGATGTGATAGTGGAAATATTGTTGTAGAACAAGGGGATTTATTTAGGGAGGTAGGGGGTATTTGTCTGGAAAATTCAGAACCTGAATATTATTTTATAGGTCAGGAAGATGAAGAAAAATGGGCTACTTGTCAGGCTAGAAATATAAATGATAGAGAAAAGTATATAGATGCCATTAAAGAAGTTGAAGACAATGTTTATACTCCAGTTTTAGAAGATTTAAGTGTTGTAAGAAATCCTAGAGCAAGACCGAGTGCTACTTCGACTTCTCCTGATTCAAGAATTCAAGATTATTCGGACTATAAACTTAATGATGGATTTAGTCATGCTAGGTTGGTGGACAATTGGGATACTAGAACAAGAAGCAATTCAGGTGAATCTATTACATGTAGGGCTAAATATCCTATTGGAAATGAGTTCTATGATGATGGTGTTGTAGAAGTTATTGCTCCAGAAATAAGATGTAATAGTTGTGGAGATGGATTTTGGAATCAGTGTGATGATAATGAATGTTATAGAAAAGGGGATTGTAGTTATAAAGAAGGCACTGGAGTATTTGGTGGATGTGTAAAAGGGGCAGCTATAGCAGAAGCGATTTATTTAACTGCAGGCAGTATAGGATTACATAGTGGGGGAGGGTGGAGTAGTGTATTTGTAAGCGGTGCACCCACTAATGCTGCTGGCGGAATTCAAACCGGAACATTTTCAACAGGTCAAAGTGGAATAGGAGTTAGTTCTTCTGTTGGTGGGCAAGGTGGAATTGGAGTTAGTAATGTTCCTCAAGTTAGTTCTGGATTTACTTTAGATTCTAGTCTAGCAACTTCCTCAAATATAGGTTTAGGAGTTAGTTCTACTAGTGGAAGTTCTTATTCTCTAACTAACAGTGCTTTTCAAACTGTAGCTGTTGAAGGTGGAAAAACTGGATTGAAAGTTGTAGGTAAAAGCTTGAGTGCTACTCAACAAGTCGCACAATACATCACTACAGCTTATGGTGCTGGGCAAGTTGTTAATGCTGTTTTCAACGGGGATAGAGCTGTAAGGGTCGATCCTTCCGTCGATAGTACTAATGTAGGTACTTTGGAAGCTGGTGAATCTGTGAGACTTGTTGGAGCTACTACAGATAGTTTTGGGAATGTTTGGGGCAGAACTGATTTTGGAGGGAATGTGATGTTGAATAGCCCAACTGAAGTAAATCCTGCAATCATAACAATAACAAATGAAGTTTAATAAATTTAATTTAGGAATTGGAATTTTGTTTTTAATAATCTTGATTATAAATAGTACTAATGTTTATTCTTATCTAGGTATTGATGATGCAGTAGTTTTAGGTATTGGCTGCGTTGCAGGGGTAGCAGTTAGCTGGGGCGGGAGCTGTACTGTTTATAATCCGATAGATAATGGAGACTGTAGTATTTGTAATAGTAACGAATCTCCATTTGAACCTTGTACTGAATATAGATGCCAAGCTATAGGAGATAACTGTGAATTCTTTTCAGGAATAGAAATACAGAATGAAGGAACATGTAAAGATAAAGGGGATATTAATGTTGATGAGGATTCTCCTGAAATTATTTCTTGCGGTGTAATAAATGTAGAGACTATGCAAATAAAAGATGACGTTTCTCAAATTAACAATGGAAATATTGCTAGTGGAAATGCGTTTACTGGGTTTGTTATAGTTTCACCTGATAGCGGAAGCGGGGCTACATTTACAACAAGAACGCCCTTAACGGGGGTAAACTCTAATGTGAGAAGGGGTTGTGATTTAGGAGAATTAAAATTAAATGGACAATATGCTTTAATCTTATCTACAGATGAAATATCTGAGTGCAGGTATAGTTCTAGACCTGATAGAGACGAT
>JAGVZL010000019.1 GCA_018302505.1 Candidatus Woesearchaeota archaeon
AGTATTTTTAAGAATAAATTCAACTCTGCTTTTTTTGTAGGAGAAAATATTTTTCGGAGAAAAAAAAGTATTTTTTATAACAGGAGCGTTGGGTTTATTCACGGGTTCGTCTGAGTAATTTATAAACAATTGTTTTTGTTTATAATCGCTCTTATAAGAACCGGCAGGTAGCGGAAAACTGTCATTTTTACCGTGAATGACAAAAGCAAAATGAGTCATGTCAAATTGATTGAAATAATCTTTAATACTTATTTCTATTTCTTCTGGTAAAAGTATTTTAGTATCTGGAGTAACGCAACTTAAGATAAATCTGGCTGTTGATGTATACTGCTCCATCATTCTTCTTAAGGCCTGTTGTGCTTCACGAGTTAAAGCATCAGCCTCATCCAAGAAAATGATTTTGGGGATGTCTGTTCCCATAGCTTTAGTTCTTACATAATCTTTTATTTTTTCTCTTACAGTTTGAATTCCTCTTTCTTCAGAAGCGTTGGTTTCTAAGAAGTTTTGCTGCCATAAATCCCCAAATAGTTCTTTAGCGATTACTAATGCTATTGTGGATTTCCCTGTTCCTGCCGGCCCAGAGAATAACAAATGAGGAATGTTTTTTTGCTTTACAAATGAAGAAATTCTTGCAACTATTTTTTCCTGGCCCATTACATCTTCAAAGGTTTTTGGTCGAAATTTCTCCGTCCATATTTTTGAATCAAGCATACAATAAAATGCTTAAAGGCGGTTTATAAATATTTATGTGAAATAATAGCTAAAACCACTACATTTTTAAATTTGCATATTACAGGTAGTTATAATGTATAATTTTAGTGAAGTAGAAGAAGAAATAAGGAAAAACTGGAAGAAAATAAATCTTCTTAAAAAATTAGAAAAAAAGAATGAGAAAGGGGATAATTATTTCTTATTAGATGGTCCGCCTTATGCGAATTTTGTTCCTCATGTCGGGCATATCAGAAACACTGTATTTAAAGATTTGAATATAAGGCTGGCTTTTATGAAAGGCAAGAATGTTTTCTTTCAGCCTGGTTTTGACACACATGGATTGCCTGTTGAAAACATGGTTGAAAAAAATTTGAAGTTGAAAAGCAAGAAGGATATTGAAAAATTAGGGATTAATAAATTTACAGCGGAATGCAAGAGACATGCCGCTACCAATAAAGACCTATGGATGAAGGTTTATGATTTATTAGGGAGCTGGTATTCGTGGAAAGAGCCTTATCTGACTTATGAAAATTATTATTTAGAAAGCGGATGGTGGACTTTCAAGAAATTGTGGGAAAGAGATTTAATTTATGAAGGAAAGAAAGCTGTAACATGGTGTCCTAGATGTGAAACTGCTTTGGCAGGTTATGAAGTTACTGATTCTTATAAAAATTTGAGAGATCCTATAATATTTGTTAAATTTAAAATTAAGAATAAAGATGAATATTTATTAGTATTTACAACGACTCCTTGGACTTTAATTAGTAATGTTGCAATTGCTGCTCATCCTGAAGGAACTTATGTTAAAGTTGAAACTGCTAAAGGAAAATTAATTTTGGCAGAAGCAGGGTTGAAATTATTAGAAGAATTTGAAATTGGTTATAAGGTTTTAAGTAAATTCAGAGGTGCGGAATTAGACGGAGTAAAATATGAATCTATAATCAAAGTACCGGTTCAAGATGAATTGGATAAAAATCCTAATGCTCATAAAATCTACATGTCTATTCCTATATTAAAGGAAAGAGTTGCGAGCAAAGTTGCTGCAAAGAAAGATGTTGGAGAAAGCAGAGATGTGTTTGAGGATTTTGTCAGCACTGATGAAGGTACGGGATTAGTGCATGTTGCTCCCGGGCATGGCAGCACTGATAATGAAGTTGGAAAGTACTATAATTTACCAAGTCCGAGTCCATTAGATAATGAATGTAAATATACTTCTGAAGCTGGAATTTTTGAGGGAGCGTTTGTAAAGGAAGCTGATGAAGAGATTATAGAATTATTAGTTAAAGAAAATAAAATGATTTACCATTCCACTCAGGAGCACAAATATCCTGTTTGTTGGAGATGTAAAAGCCCATTAATTTTTAGAATGAGCAATCAATGGTTTTTGAATATTGATAAAGTTAGAGAAAAGATGTTAAATGAAAATGTTAAAGTTAACTGGCTGCCAAATTATGCCAAAGAAAGATTTGAAACATGGGTCAATAATGCTGTTGACTGGTGTATTTCTAGGCAAAGATACTGGGATATTCCAATTCCGTTATGGAAATGTGAATGCGGCAATATAAAAGTCATAGAAAGTTTTGAAGATTTAAAGAAGAATGCTGTTGAAAAAGTGGAGAAAGATTTTGATTTACATAATGCAAGCAGAATTCATCTTAAATGCAAATGCGGTAAAAAGATGGAAAGGATAAATGATATTTTTGATGTGTGGTTTGACTCAGGAATTGCTCCCTGGGCAAGTTTAGGTTATCCTTTTAATAATAAAAAATTGTTTGAAAGCAATTTCCCTGTTAATAGAATTAATGAAAGTCAAGATCAAATTAGAGGATGGTTTTATTCTTTAATGGTTTGCGGAGTTTCAACATTCGATAAAAGTCCTTATGAAGAGGTTTCAATGCCCGGTTGGGTGCTAGATGGAAAGGGAGAAAAATTTTCTAAATCCTCTGGAAATGCTATTGAAGCCGAGGGGGGAATAAAAGAATTTGGTGCTGATGCTTTAAGACTGTATTACATGTGGGATGTTGCTCCTTATGAATTAGAAAAGTTTAGTGTTGACACTGTAAAAAAAGAAATCAGAGGGATTTTAAATATTTTATGGAATATTCATAATTACTTACAAAGCTTTAAAGTTAAAGATAATGTAAAAATAAAAGAAGTTGAAGACAAATGGTTAATTTCTAGAATGAATTCTCTAATTTTAGAATATAATAAAGATTTGGATAAATTTGAATATAAAAATGCTACAAGAAATTTAACTGCTTTTATCGTGGATAATATCAGCAGAGAATATATCCAATTTGTAAGAAATAGGGATGATGATGCAGTTCCATATGTTTTAAAAGAAACTTTGTTAACTTCAATTAAATTATTGGCTCCTATATGCCCTTACATCACAGATAAAATTTATTCAGATTTGAAAGGAAGGGTGGATAGTGTCCATCTAGAAGACTGGCCTAAAGCTGATAAGAAAAGGATAGATAAAAAATTAGAAGATTGTATGGAAGATGTTAGAGAGATTTTACAGGGGATTTTATCTCAGAGGGAGAAGAACCAATTAGGAGTAAGATGGCCTTTAAGGAAAGTTGTTATCCAAACTAAAGACATTAAAATTATGGAAGCTCTAGATGTTTATGAAGATTTAATTTTAAAACAGACTAATATTAAAGAATTGGTTTTAGAAGAGAAAAAAACCGTAGACAGATTTGAATTGGAATTAGATTTAAAGTTAGATGATGAATTATTAGCTGAAGGTTACTCAAGGGAGATGATGAGAAGAATTCAAAATTTAAGAAAAACAGCTAAATTAAATAAAGATGACAGGATTGAATTATTAATTGTGGATAAAGATGAGTTATTAATTAAATTTGAGAAAGAAATTAAGGATAAAGTAGGAGCTAGTAAAATAGAATTTGCAAAGAGCATTAAAAACAATTATAAATTAAAAGATAAGTTTAAAATAAGGGAAAAACACTTTGAAATTGCATTAAATAAAAAATGAAAAAGGGCTTGATGTGGATTTTATTGTTTGTATTATTGCCTAGTGTTTATTCCCTTGAGATGGCCAGCCAACAATGTTTTTCTAATGGTCAGTTTATAATTACCTTGGAATCTGTGGATTCTAATATTACTTATACAGACCAGATAAAGATAGTCATTGATGGCAAAGAGATAGGTGGAGATTGGGATATTAATTTCATGAAAAAAGATCCTCCTGACAGAACCAGACAGTACGCAACTTTTACATCTGATGATGGGGTTATTTTCAGTGAGAAAGAAGTCATAGATATAACTTATCCGTTAGAATTGGGTCAAATAAAAACCGTAGAAACTGTTGAAAAGGTTTTAGAGTGTCCCCCTTTTATTTTTAGCTGTGCTTTGTTAAATATGGAAATTGATGAATGTTATACTGAGGGAGATACATTTAAAGCTTTTTTTTATGCGAGAGGATTTGAGCAATCGCAGGATGGAAAGTTAGACTTAAATAATAATTTGGTATTTAATTTATTTACTAGGGAAGTTTATGAAGATATATACGGGAAGGTTACATCAAGGGGTTCTAAACCTAGGGGTGCTATTATTGAAAAAGTTGAAGGGGATAAATACCTGCTTACTTACAAGTTCCCTAATGAGAATTTAGTTGATAGGTTCAGAGTTGGCTTTGCTAATTTGGATAAATGTCTTAGACCTGAATATGAAAAATATGGTTTAATCGTCAATGATGTCAATGAATGCGGTGTCAGGTCTCATTATGAAGATATAAAAACTCCAGTTATAGAAAAACAGGAAGAAGTCTCAAATTCAGAAACTGAAGAAATTCCTGAATCCGGTGTTGGTGAAAATAATAATGAGGAAAATAGTTTAATCCCTGTAATAGTATTAGGATTAACAATCATTGGTATTATTCTTCTCTTTAAATTTAGAAAAAAAATCTTAAAACCGAAAAAGTAACCAATCCATTTATATAGTTTTCTATGCTCTTTAAAACTAAAAAATTCCAGAGGTGGAGGTCATACTATGAGTAAGAAAGAAATTAAAATCGTTAACATTGTTTGTTCGGCTTCTTTAGGGCAGGACATTCCATTGATAAAATTGGCTGAAGCTTTGCCAAATACAGAATACAATCCTGAGCAGTTTCCGGGATTGGTTATGAGAATAAGGGATCCAAAGACAAGTGCTTTGATTTTTAGTTCTGGTAAGATTGTTTCTACTGGTGCTAGATCTATGAAAAAAGTCAGGGAAAGCATCCAATGCATAATAAAAAATATAGCTAAAATTAAGATAAAAATTAAAACGATTCCAAAAGTAAATGTTCAGAATATGGTGGCTTCTGGCAGTATTGGTATGGATTTAAATTTAAATTCTTTGGCTATGGAATTAGAGAATACTGAGTATGAGCCTGAGCAGTTCCCCGGATTAGTGTATAAGCTACCAGGGACAAGAGCAACTTTCTTATTATTTAGCAATGGAAAGATTGTTTGTACAGGAACCAGAAGCGAAACTAAGTTAAGGGAAGCTGTTGATAAATTAGTGAAGAATTTAAAAAAGACTGTGAAGACTTGAAAATATATTTTAGGTAATAGTATAAGTTTTCTAGTAAAGCTTAAATAGTTTTTTCACTTTTTATATTTGTTAGGGGGTGTACTATGGAGACTTCGGAACATATAGAGAAGTTTCAAGAGTTTTTTGAGAGTCAAAGGGAAGAGTTGTATGAAGCGTCAATTAGTGATTTGAAGAGTATAAATGTTAATTTTTCTGATATTTCTAAATTTGACCATGAACTAGGACAAGAATTATTAAATGAACCTGAAGATGTTTTGAGGGCTGCTGAATTGGCGATTACTAATATTGAACTTCCTAATCCAAATATAAAGGTTAGGATTTACAATTTGCCAAAAACTGAATTAGTTAAAATAAGAGATATAAGATCTATTCACTTAGATAAATTTATCAATGTTGAAGGGATTGTAAGGCAAACCTCTGATGTCAGGCCACAGGCAGTTTCAGCTATGTTTGAGTGTCCAAGCTGCGGGAATAATATTACGATGCCACAATTAGAAAATAAATTCAGGGAACCTAGCAGATGCAGTTGTGGTTTTAGAGGAAGGTTTAGATTATTATCAAAGGAGTTAGTTGATGCACAAAGAATGGTTGTGGAGGAAGCTCCTGAAAATTTAGAAGGGGGAGAACAGCCAAAAAGGATTGCTATTTTTTTAAGGGAAGATTTAGTAGACCCTAAAATGGAAAAAAGATCTACTCCTGGAAGTAAGATAAGTGTTGTTGGAACTGTAAAAGAAGTTGTAATTCATCTAAGCACTGGCGGGCAAAGCACAAGGTATGATTTAATTATGGAGTGTAATTCTGTAATGCCCATTGAAGAAACTTTTGAAGATATCAAAATTAGCAAGAAAGATGAAGATGAGATTAAAACATTATCTCAAAATCCTAAAATTTATGAACTATTTGTAAAATCCATTGCTCCGAGCATTTATGGCCATGAATTAGTTAAAGAGGCTATTGTTTTGCAAATGATGGGGGGAGTAAAAAAAATAAGAGCTGATGGAACTAGGACTAGAGGAGACCTGCATGTTTTGCTAGTTGGAGACCCCGGATGTATTGCCGGTGATTCTCAGGTTGCATTAATCTCTAGAGGAATGGAACGAATACAAAATCTTGGAGAAAGGCATATGCAACAAATAAAAGAAGCTGTTGTAAAAATTAGAAAGGACAGCAAAGATAAATATTATGATTATGCTACTACATTTCAACACTACCAAAATCAACCTGTGTTAAAAGTTGTTACAGAGACCGGCAAGGAAATTATCTGCACATATAATCAACCATTGTTAACAAAGAACGGATGGGAAAGAGTGGATGAATTATTAATTGATGATAAAATAAGGGTAATGCCTAAAATTCCTTCTATGGTTAAAAATCTTGTTGATACTGGATTTTCTCAAGTTGAAAAAAAATCAGGAAAATTAAAGGATGTTGCTATTCCAAAAAAAGTTACGCCTGAACTGGCTTCTTTATATGGTTACATTATTGGCGACGGAAACATTCATTTGAATGGTTATAGGGTAACCTGTTATATAAATGATGAAGAAACGGATATTATTGATGAGATTTCCGGTTTTTTTAATAAAACCTTTGATGTTGAATCGAGTATTTTCGTTAGAAATAAAGAAGAAATAAAAATTATTGATGATGGTAATGGTCTTTTAAGACAATTTAAAACTGTACAACCTATGCATATTTTAGAAGTTAATAGCAGACAAGTCGCTTTTTCACTCTCCTTTTTATCAAAGAAAAGAGTTCCACAACAGATATTCAGAAGTCCTAAGAAGGTGATGGCTAAATTTATTAGCTGGCTTTTTGAGGCTGATGGATGCGCTTTTGGAAATGGAAGAGGTAGAACTGCTATACAGTTAAAATCAAAAACTTCCGGTTTATTGAAGGATGTGCAATTATTGCTTCTTTATTTTGGAATACAATCAAGAATAATAGAAGATAATTTGTGCATTAGAAGATCAAGGGATATTGAATTATTTGCAAGATATATAGGTTTTAATTCTATAAAAAAGAAAATTGCCTTAAGTAAAACTTTAGAATCTGTAAATGATAGAAATTTTACACAGAAAAGAAAAAGCCCTCAACGATGGGAAAAAATTAAAGAAATTGCCCCCTATGGGATAATAGATGTATATGATTTTGAAGTTCCTATAAGCCATACTTTCATAGCTAATGGTATTGTCTGTCATAATTCGGGTAAATCACAACTATTACAATTTGTTTCCAAGACTGCACCAAAAGCGAGATATATTTCCGGGAAGGGAGCAAGCGCTGCTGGTTTAACCGCTTCCGTTGTTAAGGATGAATTTTTAAGAGGATGGGCTTTAGAGGCTGGAGCTTTAGTTTTAGCTAATATGGGAATTGCGTGTTTAGATGAATTGGACAAAATTTCAGTTGAGGATACGAGTGCTTTACATGAAGCTTTGGAACAGCAGACGATTTCAATTTCGAAAGCTAATATCCAAGCAACTTTAAGAACTGAAACTACAGTTTTAGCTGCTGCAAATCCTAAGTTTGGGAGGTTTGATCCTTATACCCCAATTGCGGCCCAAATTAACATGCCCGCTGCTTTGATTAACAGATTTGATTTAATATTTCCTATTAGGGATATACCGAGTAAAGAACTGGATGAGAAGATTGCAACCCATGTTTTGGAAATCCAGGCAAATCCAGAGAGTTTAAAGAGTGATATTCCAACAGAGATTGTAAGGAAATATGTTGCCTATGTCAAGCAAAAAATTTTTCCTAAATTAACAAAGGCTGCAATTGATGAAATAAAAAGTTTCTACGTTAATTTGAGAAATATGCCTACTATGGGTGATGAAAATGCAGTTAAACCAATTCCCATTTCTGCCAGACAATTAGAAGCTTTAGTAAGATTAGCTGAGGGAAGTGCAAGAGTGAGACTAAGTAATAAAGTAGAAAGGAAAGATTCTAAGAGGGCTATAGACATTTTGAGGTATTGCTTAATGCAGGTTGGTTTTGATTATGAAACTGGACAGATTGATATTGATAGAATCTCAACCGGGATAAGTGCAAGTGAAAGAGGAAAATTAATTAGTGTAAGGGATATAATTAATGAATTGGAAGGAAAAGTTGGGAAAGTAATACCTGTTGATGATATTATTAATGAAGCAAAAGAAAAAGGTATGAGCGAAGATAAAGTTAATGAAGCTTTAGAAAAATTAAAAAGAAGTGGAGAAATTTACTCACCAAACCAAAATTGTGTGAGCAGGATATAAAATGGCGGAACAACAACAAATGCAACCAAGGCAAATTGCCTATAAAGTGAGAATCGGGGATTTGTTAAGGGGAGAATATGTGGAACAGGAAGGGTGGCAGCCAAATTTTGTCAAAGTTGGAGAAAGACAAATCAGCAGGACAAATATAATTGCAACGATAATAGATATTCAACCCGGAGCTAACTTTGGGAGCATAACTGTGGATGATGGAAGCGGGGCTTTGCAAGTAAGGGCATTTAATGAGGATAGTGCTAAATTAAACCAATTAAATGTTGGGGATGTGGTCATTATTATAGGCAGACCTAGAAGGTATGGAAGCCAAATGTTTATTTCCTATGAGATTGTAAAAAAATTGGATTCTTTGTGGTTAAGAGTAAGGCAAAAAGAAATTGGGGACAACCCGATTACAATTAATGGACTAAGTGAACCGGTAGTTAATATACAAACAGTTAGACCCGGCAATGTTCATGAAAATAAAAAAAAGATTTTAGAATTAATCAGAAATATGGATAGGGGGAATGGTGCGGATATTGACAGTATTGTTACTAACTCAGGGTTGAATCAAAAAGACGCTGAGAATATCTTAGAAGAGTTAATTAAAGCCGGTGAGATCTATGAAAACATTGCCGGAAAAGTAAAATTGTTATAGAGAAAACCTTTAAAAAGCTAGTTTACTGATTTCTTTAGATGGATTATGAAGAAATATTGGATAAGGGAATGAAAGATTTGCCGAAGGGTGTTAAAAAAACTGAAAGGTTTGAAATCCCTAAAGTTAAAGGTCATGTTGAAGGAAATAAGACAATAATCACAAATTTTAATCAAATTACTAATACTTTGAGGAGAGAACCTGAACATTTATTAAAATTCTTATTAAGGGAATTAGCTACTCCTGGCGGGATGGAAGATACCAGACTGGTCTTAGGAAGAAAAATTAGTTCTACCCAAATAAATGAAAAAATCGAAGCTTATGCTAAGACATTTGTTTTATGCAAATCGTGCGGAAAACCGGATACACATTTGTATAAAGAAGAGAATAAACAAATGATGAAATGCACCGCATGCGGCGAGAGAAGCACTATTAGTGCGAAGATTTAAAATGAAAATTAATGAAGAATATGATGAGTTAAGGAAGAAGTATAAACTGCCTAGTTTTGATGAGGTAAACTATGAGTTTGAAATTAGCACTTTAGATGTAAATAAGATTCCAAGTCTGTCAAGAGGCATATTAAGAGCAATTTGTAATAAAATGGGCTTGTTCTTAAATTATGTCGAGCCTGTAATCTCCCCAAATCCACAGGGGCTACATGGATATATTGAAATTCAAAATACCACAAATGATGAAAAAAAAGAAATATTTGAATTTTATAAAGACCTAAGTAAAAAATACCATAAAGCTTACTCTACTGAATTGACAGAAAAAGAAGAGGAGATTATAAAAGAAATAAAAAATGTTCTGAAATATTGGGATAGTGTTAGAGTTAGATTTAAGAAAATAAGTGAAGTGATAAATAAAGCCTGGGAGAAAGAACTGGAAAAGGAAAAGATTGAAACCATAGGTTAAAATGCTAGTCAAATTACACATATCCAGTGGGAAGAAGATAGTTTCTATTGCTGATAAAAATATCCTCGGCAAAGAATTTGAAGAAGGTGAAAAGTATCTTAATGTCTCTAAGATTTTTTATAGTGGAGAAGAGTTTAATGAAAAAGAAACAATAAATTCTTTAAACGGTGCAAGCTCTATTAATATCGTTGGAAAAGAATCAATAAAATTTGCTTTAGATAATAAATTAATAAAAAAAGAAAATATTATGAAAGTTAACGGCGTACCCTATGCCATAACTATTTTCTATGCGGAATAAATTTTGTGTTAAATGCGGGACGGAGAAAAATTTAGTAAACGAATTGTGTCTAAACTGCTTTAAAGAGGAGAATAGTTTATTAAAAAATTTGAAAGAAATTAAAATACTGATCTGTGACAATTGTAAGAAATATATGAATAAAAATTCCTGGAGAGAGCCTTTCTCTAATGACCATATAAAAAACATAAAAAAAATTGTAAGTCATTTATTAGAGGAAAAAATTGTTGCGAATCCAAAAGCTAAATTAAAAGAAGTTAATGCGGATGTTAATGTTCATGAGAGTGCTAAGTTTACAAATGGAAGCTTGCTTAATGTTGAAGCCGAACTTAACATTGTAGGGGTTATTGGCGATATTGAAATGGAAGAGAGTTATAATATCCCTTTGAAAGTTAGATTTTCCACTTGTAATATATGCAAGAAAAAAGGAAGTAATTATTACGAAGCTAAGCTGCAGATAAGACCAAAGAATGAAAAAGTGCTAAAATTCGTAAAGAATTATTGTAAAACTAAAAATTTGTTTATTTCCAAAGTTATTGAGGAAAAATATGGTTATGATATTTATTTAAGCGAACAAAAGGAAGCTAGAAATTTAGGTAATTTATTAAAAAGAAAGTTTAATGGGGAAGTTACGGAAAGTAAGAAGATTTTTGGAAAAAGGGACGGTCAAGATATTTTTAGAGCAACAATTGCATTTAGGTTAGAAGAATAGATTTATAAAGATAAATTCTCAATTTTTGATTATGGGCAAGAAAGAAAAAGAAGCGCTGGCAAGACAAGAAGTCATTAATGAAGAGATTAGCAGAGTAAAATTACCCAGAGGAAATCAGAGTTTGGGTGTAGTGGATGCAAGACTTGGAGCTAGCAGAATGAGAGTCAGATGTTTAGACGAGAAAACTAGGATTTGTAGAATCCCCGGAAGATTGAAAAGAAAATTGTGGGTTAGAGAAGGGGATTTGGTTTTAGTACAACCGTGGGAATTTGAGGGAGATGCTAAGGGAGATGTCGTCTTCAAGTACAGACCTAGCCAAATAGACTGGTTAAAGAAAAAAGGCTATCTTAAAAAACTAGAAGATATTGAAGAATTCTAAAATGCAAATTTACGAAATTAAAATTCCTAAAAGAAGAGTCGCTGTTTTAATTGGAGAAAAAGGAAGCGACAAAAGGAAAATTGAAAAATTAACTAAGTGTAAGATTAATGTTAATTCGGAAGGTGAAGTTAAAATTGAAAGTAAAGAGAGTTTGGAAGGATATGAATGCTTTAATATTGTAAAGGCAATTGGAAGAGGCTGCAGACCTGATGTTGCATCGCAATTAATAAATGAAGAAAATTGCTGCGAGATAATTGATGTTACTAGTTATAGCGGGAAAAATAAGGCTAAAGAAAGAAGAATCAAAGGTAGAATAATCGGAAAGGGCGGAAAAATAAGGAAGACAGTTGAATATGTTACAGGAACTAATATTGTAGTTTATGGAAAAACTGTTTGCATTGTCGGCAACATGGAAGAAGTGAACATTGCAAGAACTGCGGTAAATGATATTTTGAAAGGTGCCCCGATTGGACCGGTATTGGGCGTTATTGAAAGAAAAATAAAAGAGTTAAAACAATTGTAAAATACAAATATTTATTAATCTTGTATAATTTTTTCAATTTCTAATGGCAAAAACTATAGCTGATGAATTAGCAAAGAAACAGCAGAGCATTTCAGTTTCAGAATTTTTCACAAAGAACAGGCACTTATTAGGATTCGATAATCCGAGAAGAGCTTTATTGACTGCGATAAAGGAGGCTGTTGATAATAGTTTAACAGAAGATATGCCTATAGTTATAAGAGAAGACGGGAATTTCAAAATTATTAAGATAGGAGGATTAATAGATTCTTACTTTGATAAAAACAAAGGAGAAAAATTTATTTTAAGAGATGGAAACTTAGAAAAATTAAAATTAAAAAATAATATAGAAGCAATAAGCTTTGATCCTAAGACCCTGAAGGTGCAGTTCAAAAAAATTTCATATCTTTATAGGCATAAACCAAACAGTCCAATATTTAGAATGAAGCTAGAAACAGGAAGGTATGTGGATTTAACACCTTATCATTCAGTGTTTACAATAAAAGAGGGTAATGTTTGTTCTGTGAAATTATCGGATTTGACTGTTGGAGATTACATAATTGTTCCTAGAAAGGAATGGGGCAAAAAATTGCCGATTATTAAAGAAATTAATTTAATTGAAGAGTTGTTAAGATTGGAGCCTGAGCTTACAGCAAAAATAAATGTTTATAATGTTTCCAACATATTTACAAAAGAAATAATAAAACAGCTAAAAGAGCTTCTGCCAAAAGATAAACAATATAGGGTAAATGATTTTAAAAAAATGAGTTATATCCCATTAAACCTATTAAGAAAGCTAATAATTACGCTTGATGAATTAGATGATACCCTAATTGGCTATTCTCTTTCAAGAAATAAAATTCCTTCACTAATAAAAGTAGATAATAATTTTGCACAATTAATGGGATTTTATCTGGCTGAAGGATCGACATTATCAAACCTTGAAAAAGTGTATTTTTCTTTTGGTTCTCATGAAAAAGAAATGATAGTTTATACAAAAGATTTAATTTACAAAGTCTTTAAAATTAAAGCCAGCTCGATATCAGCTCATGATTCAGCAGTTAATATTTGTTGTTATAGTAAAATATTTGCATTTATAATGAAATATATTCTCCAGTTTGGTATGAATGCAAAATCTAAGACCATTCCAGGCATAATATTCAATATGAATAAAAATAATCGTTATGATTTATTACTAGCATATCTTGCAGGAGACGGTTATCCTTCTAAAGATATCTTTGAATTAATAAAAACAAAGAGATATATTTCTTCCTTGCCTGTGCAGAAAATTACTTCAGCAACAATAAGTAGTGAACTATTCACGAAGTTGCAATATCTATTGTCATCTTTAGGTCTAAATTATAATACTGGATTTTCTAAATCAAAAACAAGGTATTTATCCGGTATTGAAGCCAAATTTTCGCAGTCTTATTATCTTTACATATATACAAATCAAAAAAATTCAAATATAAATAAACTGCCAATATCAGATAGTATTGTGTCTCACAATGATTGCCAGTTAAGACATAGGATTAAAATACATAATCAAAATGGTATTTATAGGGACACATTAATCCAACAAAATAATAATACAATGTTGCTGTACAAAAATATAAACCTCTTTCTAGATTCCGATTTAGGAGTTTTAAGAATTAAAGATATAAAAGAAATTTCCTATAATGGAAAATGGGTTTATGATATAAGTGTTCCTGAAGCTGAAAATTTTCTAGCTGGAATTGGTCCAATTTTCTGTCATAATTCATTAGATGCATGTCAAGAAGCTAAAATTCTTCCATCAATAAAATTAGTTATGAAACAATTACAAGAGGATAGATATTATATCTCTGTTGAAGACAACGGTCCGGGTATTGTGAAGAAACAAATTCCAAATATTTTTGCAAAATTACTGTATGGAAGCAAATTCTTTACAATGAAGCAACAACGAGGTCAGCAAGGTATTGGTATTTCAGCGGCAGTTCTTTATTCTCAACTAACAACAGGAAAATCTGCAAAGATTACTTCAAAAATAGGAAAAAATCATCCTGCACATTACTATGAATTAAAGATAGATACAAAGAATAATGAACCAGAAATTGTAGTAGATAAAGAGGTCCAATTTGATTCCGATCATGGCACTAAAATCGAGCTGGAGATGGAAGCAATTTATCAAAAGGGTGCTAGGGGTGTGGATGAATATCTAAAACAAACTGCAATTGCAAATCCTCATGCTGAAATTATTTATATAGACCCTGAGGGAAAAACAATAATATTTCCGATGGCAACTAAAGAATTGCCTAAAGAGTCAAAGGAAATTAAACCTCACCCGCATGGAATAGAGTTAGGAATCTTCATTTCTATGTTAAGCTCGACAAAGACAAAAAATTTGTCTTCTTTTTTAACAAATGATTTCATTAGAATAAGCGGTCCGAATGCTAAAAAACTAATAGAAGAGGCTGAAATGAAGGTAACTATGAAACCTAATAGTTTGAATAGTGACCAAGCTGAGAAATTATATAAAATAATTCAAAAAGCAAAAATAATGGCCCCCCCAACTAATTGTTTAAGCCCTATTGGTGAAGAGGCATTACAAAAATCTTTAGAAAAAGAAGTTCCTGCTGAATTTTTTGCTTCTGTAACTAGGCCTGCAACAGTTTATAGGGGAAATCCCTTTGTTATAGAGGCAGCCATAGCATATGGAGGACAATTAGAGCAAGAGGGTCCTATTAAATTATTAAGATTCGCTAATAGGGTCCCTTTACAGTATCAACAGAGTGCTTGTGCAATAACAAAATCCGTTATAGATACTAATTGGAGAAATTATAATATTTCACAATCAAAAGGGGCTTTGCCACAAGGACCCATCGTTGTTGCTGTTCATATGGCATCTGTCTGGGTTCCATTTACTTCTGAGAGTAAAGAAGCTGTTGCCCATTATCCTGAAATTATAAAACAGATTAAGATGGCATTACAAGAATGCGGCAGAAAATTAGCCAGCCATATTAGAAAAACTGTTAGAGTCAGAGAACAAAAAGAAAGAGCTAGTTTATTTGAAAAGTATATTCCTGAGATTGCTAGTGCCTTATCTAATTTAACAAAAGAGAAAAAGGACAATATTACAGATAAATTAAATAAGATATTAAAAAAATCGTTAAAAAATTTATTACCTGAAGAATTAGAGGAGAAAGATGGCGAAAAAGACAAAACAAAGCAGAAATAGCACTGTGAATGCTTTAGAGGATTTGGGAAAAAATATTTTAAGTCAGATTAAAAAAGGAAAGAACCCTGAAATTGCAATTCCTATCCGGGCTTTGTCTAATATTGAATTTGATGAGAAAAGCAAAATGGTTTCATTAGGTAATAAAGTTTCAGCCAGATATTTCTTCCATATTGCCCATGCTAAGAAATTTTTACAAACAGTTGAAGTTGCTGCTGTTAGTCATAACTTATTGAGGGAAGATAAGCATGCTTCATTAAGGGATGTTTTCTATATGATAAAAAGAACAATTCCTGGCACTAAAGCTAATATTGTTGATGAGCAAAGTGAAAGCGATTCTGTAATTGAGGATTTAGAATTAATTACGGATCATAGCAGGGAGCAACTAAATATTAATGCCAATAAGAATGGAAGTGTTGCAGGAAAAGTTATAATTGAAGATAAAGGCGATACTATAGACTGGAGCAAATTAGGAAGCGGTGGATGGTCAATTCCTTCAAATGTTGAAGAGATTAAATTCAAAAAAGTAACTGCCCAATATGTATTATATATGGAGAAGGCGGCTGTTTGGGAAAGGTTACATGAGGATAAATTTTGGGAGAAACAAAAATGCATTATCATGTCCTCACAAGGCCAGACAACCAGGGGGATTAGAAGGTTATTGCAAAGGTTAAGCTCTGAATATAAATTACCTATTTATGTGCTCTGCGATAATGACCCTTGGGGAGCATATATTTACTCTGTTATCAAATACGGAAGCATTAATCTGGCACATATTTCAGGTAAAATGGCTATCCCCTCAGTTAGATATTTAGGTATTACTTGCGATGATATTGAAAAATATAAATTGGAAAAACATGGTATTAAATTAAAAGATACAGATTTGGCAAGGATTAAACAAATATCAGAATATACATGGTTCAAAGACAATAAAGCTTGGCAAAAACAATTTAAAATGATGAAACAAAGTAAGATCAAATTAGAAATACAGGCATTAAGCAGCCGTGGAATCAGTTTTATCAGTAATGTTTATCTGCCTGAGAAGATAAAGAATAAAGAATTCATTGATTAGATTTAATTTTATATAAATAATTTATAAAATCTCTATTTTCCTTATTGTTTTCTAAATTTGTGAGACTTCCGATATTTATTTTTTTAGATATTTTATTGGACCGTTTTGTTGACTCGATTATTTAAAATTGAAAGATTTTCCATTAAAATCCCCAATTCTCCTTTTATAATTTTAGAATTTATATAATTTTTCATATTTAAAAATCTATTTTAAATACTTCAAGATGTGGTATCCTGAAATTATTTCCAAACGTTAGATTTTTGTATGTTTTCATATTATATGTCTTAGAATCTAGGGCTATTTCGAAAGCATAACCATTCCTGTTGTTGCCATAAACATTCAACCTATGATCAAAATTCCTGTTGGAATTCAAAGCGGAAGGCTATGTAGCTCATTAATTAAAAGTAAATCACCATCACTTCATTTTTCAGTTTAATCTTACTAAATGTTATGATTGAATTTTATATCCCAAGGGAATATTAACAGACTTGTAGCCTAGCCTTACAGCTAGGAATAAAAAATAAGTAAAAGAAAGTTTTTATAGTTTACTCTTCAGAATTTTGCGAGGCGGCTTCGCCACCTAAGACAACTACCCGACCATCAGAAAAGGAAACGTCCAAAATGTACCTGCCGGAGTAAAGGTTGGAATACCAGTCAACGTACAACACGGAAAGGCCGTCATTACGAGTGTACCACTTTCTAGAACCTTGATCTTTGGATAGACCTAATGGCAAGCCAAGTTCATCTACTTCATCAAACATATAACCATTCCATTTTCCCAAAAATCTATCATCATAATGAGTTTTAGGACCTTCTTGAGGCACTGCTGTTCTTAATTTATAGCCTTTTTCATCTTCAGGCCAAGGATCTAAACTTAATCCTGTAAGTAAAACAGGCTCTCTTTCTACCCTTGACATGTCAACATGCTCTGCCAAGTATCCTGCTAAAGGATTGTTTTTTGAATATAATGAATCTACAGTGCTTCTTAGAACTAAGCCTTGAGAATCAACATAATGCTTTCCTCTTATCATTTCCAAAACTTTAGGGTTGCTTAGATCTAAAGGTAAGGGTGTTCTAGGATTTCCTCTTAATTCTCTTACAATCTGGTTTACTAGAATAACATCAAAAGGAGTTGACTCTGCAATAACATCTCCTTTATCTTGCAATTTTAAATTAGGATTATTTTCAAATACTGTTGCTCTTCTTTCTTTATATTCTCTGTAAACTGCCTGTCCAAATTCTCCTATTAAGAAAGTTGGAGATTGGACTGCATTAGCTGGTAAGCTTGCAGTTACTATGAAATCTGATAATTCTTTTGTCATTTTAATCTTTAAAATAATAGAAATTAAAGGTTTATAAACTTTTCTATTTTGTAATTACTATAAAGGAGTTAATATTAAGTTCGAGTGTTATTAGTTTTATTACTGATAAATATCTGCCTGAGAAGATAAAGAATTCATCGACTAGATTTAATTTTATATAAACAATTTATAAAATCTCCATTCTCTTCATTGTTTTCTCTTTTGCTTTTCCTCTAGCTATTCTTTCTATCATCCTTTCTACTGTCTGTTTAATCTTTTGATCTTTTTGCATTATCCCACTAATAGAATCCTTAAGTTCATCTAATATTCTAGCTGCTGAAACTTCTTCCGCACTTACCCTTTTTAACGTCATACATCTCGCTCTATTTTCATTTCTCATTTCTGCAACTTTCTGTTTTGCTCTTGAGATCATTAATTGTGCTTGTTTGTCCTCCTCCCCTTTGAACCTATTTTCTAAATCTGCTTCTTCTTTATTTTTTGCAAGAATTAATCTTGGATCTGTCATGTCTGAAAGGATTTGTTGAATTAACCTACAAGAGGCTCTGATTCTTAGTACTGCAACCTCTAAGGGCTTTAAATTTAATTCTTCATCAAGAAATACTTCGTTATAAGTATTAGCTAACTCTTTAAATGTATCCTCACTAGGATCTTCATTATAAGCAGTAAATTTCTCATCTAATTCTCTAAGCAACTCTCTATTCCTTATAGGCAATTCCCCCCTTTCTTCCAATCTCCTTATTGCTAAAACTAAATATGGAATTCTTTTCCTATCATAGACGCCACGAATAAAAAGATCTTTTATTGGTTTAAAAAAAGCTTCTAATCTCCCTTCTTGCACCCTATTAATCTGTCTGATTTTTGACAAATTTTCTTCGTATCTTTTGCCTATGTACCCGTCGCAAGCTGCGTCTATCTCTAGCGATCCTATTACTCTTTGTTTTTCTCTACTTAAATCTAAGATAGTCTCTTCAGGCATGTAATTCTATATATTAAAGAATTATAAAAAAGTTTGTAAAAATAAAGTTTTTAAAACTATGTTTCTAATATGGTTCTATGGATTATTGGCCTGAGGGGTGGGAATGTCGAAGAGTTGTAGAAATGGGTAATGGATGTGAATTTTATGATCCCAATGGGGTAAATAATCGATGTGGACATCCTAATATGTCTTGTATTTATCTGGATGAAGAACAATTGTACCAGGTTAATGGTGTAGACACCAAAAACTTATCTAATTTGCTATTAAGTCCTGATGAAGTTTGGACAATTATGAATGATTAGAAATGATAAAATAAGATAGATTAACCAATTTTCATATAAAGAAAGTCGGTAAATGCTCATCTAATGTGGGTTCTAAACCATTTGATGACTATAGGATTTTATAAAAATCATAAGAAGTAGGGTATATTTAAAATAATGGTTCCTATAATCACGCTTGAAGCTCCCACTATTAGTAGTTTAATCTTCTTCTTTTTAGGTCTAAATCCACCAATAACCCCGAATATAGTCCCAAATATAATAAGTATTGTTCCTATAATTGCAGTCGGTTTTCCATAATATTTATTTTTCCATAACTCTTTTTTATTATCCAAATTTGTTTTTGTTACAAGTGTAAATTCTTTCCTATCTCCAATACCCTTATCTTGATACCAAGAAACTTCTGCAATCCATTTTTTGTCTGTTGGAACATTAATATGAGAACAACCACGTTGACAATCAAAAATATCTCTTAATTTTATTCTACAAAGTTTATTATTACCTTCTACCACATAAGAATTAGAATCAACACAATTTTCAAATAATTTTCTACTTGAACAATCATCTTTTTCATCAGATTTAAAATAAAAAATTAAATCAGAGCAATCTTGACCGCTGTCACGACTATGTGGAATTTCTACTTGTAATGTGGCATCTAAAGTAACAATATCATATAAGTCTTCATATTCATCAGTTACATTAAAAAAACTGAGTTTGGGTTGTTCAATTAATCCATTAACTATAGGGATAATCAAACTTAACATCAACAAAATCCAAAATATTTTTTTAAAAGCCATTTGATTTTAATAGGTTAGATAAATTTATAATATTTACTCTAATTTATCTAATTCAATTAAAATCTTATTGCCTTTAGAAGCCCTTTCATAAAAAACATTAAGTAGAAGCCTAAAAATAAAGTCTTAAATTTTAGGCTTCTACTTATAGATATTATCCATATAGTTTATTTGGGGCTGTTATAGGTCAACCTTTAGAGAATTAAAATTTATAAATAGTAATAAATAAAACCTTTTCTACATTTTTAATATATTATGTCTAAAACAAAAATACCAATTAAACTTAGAGCTTTAGTAATGGAGAGAGATGATTTTAGGTGTAGATGGTGTGGTAGGGATGTTGCTGATGGTGTAAAACTACATGTAGACCATATTATACCTGAGAATTTTAATGGAGAAACTTCCTACGAAAATCTGGGGGTTTTATGTGAGGAATGTAATTTAGGAAAGGCTGGAGAATATTTTGGAGATTACCTTTTAGCTACCACTTTTAAAGTTAAAGATATATCAAAATGGATAAAAGAAATTAATCTAAATACCCATAAAGATGAAAAAGGAAATTGGTATGATGGCACTTTCTTTATGCTTTCTATTAATTTTTTTAAAAAAAGTGGAGAACATTATGAAGAAGAAGAAATAAATCACCTTATTCAAGTGGCGCCAGTTTACCCACAAGATGAATTTGAAGGTATAACACAAGAACAAATAAGGATTTATAGCGAGGGAAAAACCCCAATAAGAGAAATACGGGCAAATAGAGAGGCTGAAGGAAATTTTGCATGGACACTTTGTCGTTTTCCAACTCAAGAAGAAGCTGATTGGTGCATTGAGCAAACTTTGTTTTTCGGCGGTGCTGATCGTCCATTAAATATGATATTAGATGATGGTGGAGATTTAACCGCAAGAATTCACACAAAGTTTCCAAAACTTCTTAAAGATATTAAGGGTGTTTCAGAAGAAACGACAACAGGAGTGCATCACTTGTATCAAATGGTTGAAAAAGGTGAGTTAAAAATTCCAGCAATCAACGTTAATGATAGCGTTACAAAATCCAAATTTGATAATAAATATGGATGTAGAGAGTCTCTTACTGATGCAATTAAACGCGCAACAGATATCATGCTTGCTGGCAAAGTTGCGGTGGTCGCGGGATTTGGAGATGTTGGTAAAGGAAGTGCAGAGTCTCTGCGAGGATTTGGATCGAGAGTGTTGGTAACAGAAGTTGATCCAATTTGTGCACTCCAAGCTCTTATGGAAGGGTATGAAGTTGTAACAATGGAACAGGCAGTCAAAGAAGCAGACATTTTTGTTACAGCAACAGGAAATAAAGATATTATTGCATCAGAGATAACACTAACAAGTAAAGAATTAGGGTTTGCCGGAACAGCTGATATGATCATAGAACATTCAGATGGTACGGTATCTATTAAAGATATGGCATCAGGTAGAAAGTTTGATGAATATATATCTAGCAGACTTCTTAAATATGGTGATCAGAACGTACAGATATATGATAGTCCAAGAGACAGGAAGAAACTACAGATAATGATGTATGCCTTTATGATTAAGTTAAAGAATCCAGATGTTAAGTTTAGGGATCTATCTATTATGTGGGTACCAGATAGATATACTGCAACATCATTTGATAAGGCACGTAAAGTAGATGTAGAAGATTTCCTTAATATGATACAAACTTATCTTAAAGATAAGAAAGCATTAAAAGAAGATGGTATAGATGAGAATGTATATCAGGAGATCATTAAGAAGTCACCTAAGATCTTTGAGACATCAGAGTATACATATGAGTTCAGAGATAACTTAGAAGGTCTTAAAGGCTATGAAAAGAACGTACAGGATAAACTTATATCAGAAGTAAAAGATAATGATGACAGTCCTGCTATGATGGCTGAGAAAGCAATACTTGAACTTACTAAGATCATAGGACAGACACCTGTAATAACAAAGATAGGTAAGAGTAAATATGAGAATCTATCAAAAGAAGATCAGGTTAAGGCACGTAGATTAACAGACAGGATACTACAGCTTATACAAGATCCAAGTGTAGCTATGAGTGTTAATCCACAACTTGATATATCAGTTATATCTAGTTGGATAGGTAACTATTCAGAGTTATCAATACCACAAATACAGATGTGGAAGAAGTTCAGGGATGCACAGGAAGAACTAGCATATAAAGCATTTGAGAAAAAAGACATAGTGCAGAAAGGACTAGTAAGAAAAGTTATTGATGAGTATTATAAAGCTAATCCATTACTTATACGTAACAAGAGATATCTTAACTTCAATAACTATAAGAAGATGTTTCAGTTTATGTATAAGGAGTTTGATAATAATGGAGCATCAGAACTAAGATACATAACATCACAGGATGAAGAATATAGTAAGTTAACAGATAATCAGAAGAACTATCTTGACTTTCTTAATGATCATTATAAGTCATATTTTGAAGGACCTGATGCATACATGAATACTATA
>JAGVZL010000020.1:0-556 GCA_018302505.1 Candidatus Woesearchaeota archaeon
GCAAACGGTTGAAGGCGGTGTAGATAGTGATTGGCAGATACCATTTTCACCAACCTAGAATAATTTCTCAGCAATATCCCTCATAGCTTGTTTTTGCTCTGGGTCGTAAGTTAATGGATTAATCATACCTGTTTCAATAGCTAACATTTCAGGCAAACCATATTGAATTAATCTTGCAGTTCTTGCTACTAATCTTGTACCAGGTCCTTCCCTTAATGTTACAGAATCTCCACTTTCAGCTACTCTTCTATAGTCGTTAGCTAAATGGACTAATTCTTTTATTGGAACTTTCTCCTTAAGCTTATAATCTGTTCTTGATGTGCCACTTGAAAAGTTTCCAGCATTGCCTAAATGAGCATTAACAATACTAGTTTCTACATCTTCATTTGGGTAACCAATATCCAAAGTAACAAATCTTTGTGCAGTAGAAGGCTTAATTTTTCCTTGTATTCTGTAAAAAGGATTATAAGAAGCGACAAGCATCCATTTGTTATTAGCTCTTAATATTTCATCATGAGCACTTACATCTAATTCTCTTCTATCATCTGTTAAGGAA
>JAGVZL010000020.1:658-34583 GCA_018302505.1 Candidatus Woesearchaeota archaeon
AATGATCTTGTTGCACTTCCATCAATCCAGCCAGAAGGCATATTCCTTCCTATTAAATCTGCAGCAACAGTATCTTCATTACATGGTTCAGAAACTAATGGAACTCCTAATTCATCCGCTAAATGAGAAACCAAAGTAGTCTTACCAATACCTGTTGGACCTCTTAACATTAATGGCAGTTGTAATTTGTAGCAAGCATAAGAAATATCCAATTCATTAGATTGTGGAATATATGGAATTCCTTCTCTAGTTTGCATTTCTTTCTTTGCCATTTTAAGAATAAAAAATCAAGCTTGCTCTAAAGCCTGATTAATTTCATCTAATATATCATTAATATATTTTTGAACTCCAACATTACGTGCAACCTGTTCCCTTACAGGTCTTTCTACTCTTGCACCCATATCACTTTCATCTAAAGTTCTAGTTAAATTTAATTGGAGTCCTTGGGCAGTATGATCAAAATAAACATTTGTTCCCAGTATGATCAAAATAAACATTTGTTCCAAGTGGCAAATCTTGGAAAGTTCCTTCTGGAATTTCACCTTCATATAATGGTTGATCTTCATACAACACAAATAGTTTACTTTTTTCCGGAACTCTCTGAGCTTGCACAATATTTACCAAAGATTTGACATAAGGAATATCATTATTCATATAAGGAGCATTTCCTTCTCTTGCTTTTTCTAAGTTTGCTTCATCTCTTTGCATTTTAGCTTCAACAACCTGATCAAATCTATCTTCATAAACGTTCCTAGCCTGAGCTATTAAGTTAGTATATTTTGAAAATTGTTCTGGAACATCATTCCCATAGAACCAATTTAAAAGAAACTCTATTTCTCCAACAGATTCTAAATCTCCTCTTTTTAATCTAAATGCTGGTTGTCCAGTTTCATCTATAATTGAGGAGTTAGCTTCAACTATCTGATAAAGTAAATTCAAATGAGATCCTAATGCTCTTTTTCTTAATGGAGTTAACTCTACTTTAATATCTTCACTTTGAATTTTATCCCATTCTCTAGCAATTTCAGTCATTTTAGTTTTGATAAGCCCCCTCTATACATCTTAATAAATTATCCCTTTTAAATGTTACGTCAAATCCCCTAGCAGTTCCTGCTTCAGGATCTTCTCCTATAATCATAAAAACAGGAAATAAACCTTCTAATCTTTTCCTTTCTTCTCCAACTGCATCATCTACAGTAGAATGAGCCTCTGTATCTACAGGAAAAGCATACTTTTCATCTCCAATATCTAAAACTACATATCTATCTCTATCAAAATATGCTCCAAATCCATCATAATTCGTTAATTCTACGAAATTCATTTTACACCTTAATTTATAGGAATCTAAGATATTTCTACCTTTATAAAGCTTTCTATTGTTACTACTAATAAAAAGTAAATTAATCCTCCAATTGCAATACAGCAAACACAGTAATAATTTAAGAGGTGACAAATGTCATGAACCTACACAGTAACTTTTGAGTAGTTAACTTTATAAATGAACTCCATTTAACAATTTCAAGATGACAGAAAAAGAATTAATTGAAAGATTGAATTTTGAAGGTACTGGAATTTATTTAGATGGAGAAGCAATATTTTCTGGACTTGATATCCCTGTTGATAATAGAATTAATTTATTGGGAGTTACGCCAGAAAGAACCGAATATCAGAGTTCTAGATATGAACCTGGAAAAAAAGAACCGGTTTTTACTGATCCCGTACAGACTAGACACATATATGTTGGTTGTGGTAGTTGTTGTGAAGGTCCAATTAGCGTTTTAATTAGTGAACATAAAGAAGGTGAAAAAGAAGATTTCAAATTATGTAGTGTCAAACTTCCAAGCTTTAATGTTTTTGATATTCTCCCAATAGTCTTTAAAGGAACTGAACAATTAGATGGAGAACGATATGGTTTATTGGCAACAGGGTATGGTTGTCATGGGAGGGGTGTTAAATTAATTGGTCGAGATTGTTCTGGATATTTAGAAGTTGTTCCATCTCAAGAGTTTAGGGAACTATGGGATAAGAGAGCACAAGATTGGGTTGAGCCAAGATTAACTATTGATGACCAGACCGAAAGAATCACTCTTAATTTACTTAAATCCGGTTATAGACTAAAACCAGGACATAAAAGAAATCCAAATATCCCTAAATGCTTAATAGATCAGAATTTTGAAACTTATGTTTCTCAAGATATTCATGCTTCTAAAGACTTGACTTCGAGATTGGTTGAGTTAGGAGTAGACATTAAGAAGACTATTGAAGAACTAAATGAAGGTTACGTGAGAATTAGACATTAAGTTTTCTTTTTTGGAGTGCTACCATTAATTCATCTCGTAATTTCTTTTATAGTAGCATTTTCTAATACGGCTGTTGTGTTTATTATTGGAATATTTAGATTCAAATTAGACAAAAATCTTGGCAAATCTGTACAACCAAGTATAATCCCATCTATGCCATTAAAAGTTTTTATAATCTTAACTATCCTGTCTTTATCATTATCACTAGTTGTGTTTTTTATTATCTTAAGAATACATTCACTGATAAACTTTTGATCTTCAGAATTTGGTGTTACCACGTCAATTCCAAAATTTTTTAGTTGATTGGAATGTAATCCAGTTTCAACTGTTTTTGTCGAAGCTAACAACCCTAATCTTTTTAGGTTTAATTTTTTACATTCTCTGGCAGTTTCTTCGATAATACTTAAAATGGGAACTCTTGAATTTTTTCTCAATTCATCTATGAAAATATGAACGGTATTGCAGGGAATAGCAATTACAGAAACATCTAACTTATTTAGTCTTTCAATAGATTCATTAAGTAAATCTAAATGTTCCTGAGATGATCCTCCATTAACTAATTTTTCTTCTGCTTCTAAAGATATTGGGAGATTATCTAATATTATGTGAGGTTGAGTATTTATTAATTCTCTAATTTTATTGTTCACACTAATACAAAACTCACAGCAGGTCTCTGACCCTAATCCTCCGACTATTCCTAAAATATTGTTCATTGTACTGTTATTGGCGATTTATTACCTATATAGATATAACTGTAGATTATTCAATAATTAAACAAAAAATATATAAATAATTGAATATTATACAATTTATGGTTAAAATAAAAAATAAACTTGAATTTGATAATTCTATTTATACAGCAGTTGAAACATCAGATAAATTGTATGTTGGAGGGAGCAATTGGAATAGAAGAAAAATATTATATAATAAAAAAATAGCTAAAAATTCAAAAGGAATCCTGCATATTTTCAATAAAAATGGGAGAAAATTCAAAGAGATAAAGCAGCTTGTTTTGCCAAGCATGATTTATTCAATAGTAGAGATTTCAAAAAATAGAATATTTATTGGATGCAAATTAGGAAAAAAATCACTAAATTTAATTGATTCCGAAGGCAATATTATCAAGAGCGAGGATGATAAATATGGAGATGGAGTGTATAATGCAGAATTTAATAAAAAAGACAAAGAACTTCTATTAACGACAAGAAAAGGTTTGCTTGAAGTAAGGAATATTAAAAATTTATCATTAAAAAGCAAACTTCAACTATCTAACGGGAAAGTTAGATTATGGTCACTATGTTATCGATATGGAAAAATTTATGTAGGAGATTATAATGGAATTTTGTATATTATAAATCGTAAGGATTTCTCAATTAAAAAAATAAATCTTAAATCCTTCTATAAGGGAAAGATTACGGAGAAAGATTTTGGGCCTTCCTTATGGGGATTAGAAGTTTTAAGAGATGGTATTTTCCTTGGAACAAGATGGAAGGACATATTTGTCTTAAATAAGAATCTTGATCTCAAAAAAAGAATTAAACTTAATGAAGATATTACCTGTTTATCTAAGTTATTTAAAGATTTAATTTTAATTGGAACAAGATATGGAAACTTATATTCATTTAACACAAAAAATTTCAAGTTAAAAAAGCTTACAGAAATTAAACCATTATTGCAAAAAGAAAATGCTATTTGGACAATTAATTCAAAGAATAATAAAGCACTGGTCTGTTTTGCAGATGGCTATGTAGTGGAGGTATCAAAATGAAGGATATAGCATCCAAGCTGATAAACCTATTTAAACAGGGATATTGTACACCTCAAATAGCTAGAATTGCTAGAAAATTGAAAGAACCAAGCACTACAATTCATTATAATATTAAAAAATTAGAAAGAGAAGGGAAAATTGTAACATATGGTGCCATTTTTGATTACAAGAAAATTGGCTACGGTTACTGTGTTTACGTTTTTGCTAATTTGAAACCTGAAAAATATGATAATCCTGAGGAAATTACAGCCAAAATAGCTAAAGACCCTTATGTTGAAAGCATTGATATATGTAGTGGAGAGCATGAACTTGTGTTAAAATTAAGAACTAGGGATGTTGATGAGTATTATGAATGGGTAAAAAAATCAATAAAGTTGTATGGATTTTCTAAGATAATTTCTTTAACTTCTTTGAAACAAGTTAAGGATGGGTTTGTTGAAGTTGGAAATTGATTTTCATATTATTTTAGATATTTTACTCTTAAACTCTTTCATATCCTCAAACTCAAATACTTCATCTGCCATTCATTTAACAAATTAACTTTTTTCTATTCTTCTCCATGAATTCTTTTTGCTAATTTTGCAGCTCCCAGCTTAAACTTTCAACTTATATCCAATTTTAAACAAATAAACTGCAAAAGAAAAAGTAACTAAAGCTAAAACAAACACAACAGCCATACTAACAAATACATTCCCATCACTAACTCCAATCATGCTATACCTAAAGCCGTCTATCATATAAAAAAGCGGATTTATTAAACTGATTTTCTGAAATATTTCAGGTAATAATTTAATAGAATGAAAAACACCTCCAAAGAATAATAAAGGAGTAATGAAAAAAGTATTCAAAACAGCTAAATGGTCAAATTTCTCAGCCCACAAAGCAATTATTAATCCTATGGATGCAAAAATTACCGAAACAAATAGAATAAAATAAACATACATCCATACAGAATAGATACCGGAATCAATAAAAAATAAAAATACTATAAATATCAGATTAGCTATAACAAAAGCCCTTAAAATGCTTCCAAATAAAAATCCTAAAGCAATCTCCCAATGAGACATCGGAGCAATCAATAATTCCTGAATATAATTAATAAACTTCCCTAAAAATAACGAGCTTGAACTTTCTTCAAACGAACTCATAATAACATTCATCATTATCAATCCCGGAACTAAGAAGACTAAATAAGAAACATCTCCAATCTCGAAATTCTTTCCTAAACTAAATCCAAAGATAAATATGTACAATAAAGAAGAAATTATTGGCGGCCATATCACTTGATTAATTACTTTAATAGTTCTGACATTTTCTCTCATTATTAAGGACCATAATCCCACCCAGTTCATTTTTTAGTCAACCTCAAAAATATATCTTGTAAGGAATCTTTAACAGATTTAACATCTAAAACTTTTATTTTCTGCTCGCTCAAATAATCAAAAACCTCTTTCATCTTATCTTTCCCTTTATTCCAAACAATGATTTTATTGCCATTAAATTCAACATTCTCAATTTTCTTAACTTTGCTTTTCTTATCAGTTAAAATCTCAGTATGTCCTGTATCCAAATCATCTACTAAATTTTTAGTTAAATCATTTGCAATTATTTTTCCGTTATTAATAATACAGGTTTTATTGCATAATTTCTCAATTTCATCAATATAATGAGATGTTAATAAAATAGTTACTCCTTCTCCATTTATTTTTTTTAAATATTTATGAATATCTAATCTTAATCCCACATCAACACCTGCGGTTGGTTCATCTAATATTAGTAATTTGGGGCTGTGAACTAAGGCTCTTGCTAAGGTCAATCTTCTTTTCATCCCACCGCTTAATTTTCTAAAATCAACTTCTTTTTTTCCATCTAAATCAAATTGTTTTAATAATTCTTTAACTCTTGGCAATATCTTCTTCTTAGAAATCCCATAATAGCCCGCCTGATAAATTAGAACATCTTCAATATTTAGGTAAGGATCAAAATTATACTCTTGAGGAGCTATACCAACTAATTTCCTTGCATCTATGAAATCTTTCTTATTGTCCTTTCCAAATATCTCTATCCTACCATCTGAAAACTTAGCTAATCCTATCACACAATTTATAGTAGTAGTCTTGCCTGCTCCATTAGGCCCTAAAAAACCGAAAAAATCTCCTTCCTCAATATCAAAACTTACACCATCAACAGCTTTTATTCCAGGGTAACTTTTATGCAGATTTTTTATAGATAAAGCTTTCATTCCATTCTTAGAAAAATAAGGATTTATAACATTATCGTAAATTGCAAAGCTTTTTAAATTAAAATATATAGAAATTTACTATGAAAAGGACAGGAACATCTAGAAGGAAGACCAGAAGTTTATACAGGAAAAATATAAATGATAGGGGTAAAATAAGCATAAGAAGATATCTTCAAAAGCTAGAAAATGGAGATAAAGTATTGCTAAAAACAGAACCTGCTATTCAAACTGGTATGTATTTCAGAAGATTCCATGGAAAAATTGGAACTGTATCAGGAAAGCAGGGTACAAACTACAAAGTTACAATAAAAGAAAACAATAAACTAAAGGAATTAATAATCCACCCAGTTCACTTAATAAAATGTCAGACGAAAGAATAATCAGCGAAAGACCAATCACAATGGTTGAATTATCTGAAGATTTGGATAGTTTGGAAAATAAAGAAAAAGAATTAAGTTTCAGAGCAAACAAGACAAAATCATACTTAAAACAATTCGTTAAGATAAAAATAAAAGATGCGGAAGAATTAAAGAAAAAAATAGAAGGGTTGGATATTCCAAGAATAAAAGAAAGACAGATAGTAAAAATTATTGACATGCTTCCAGAATCATTAGATGAATTAAAAATGCTAATGGTTGGTGAAACGACAACAATCACTGACGAAAATATGAAGAAAATTTTAGATGTAGTAAAAGACTATGTTAAGAGAAAATAATACTAAAGGAGAACTAAAAAATGATGAAACCTGCTCTCAGAGAGGAAGTTGTAATTATCTTAGACTTTCTGCAGCACGGCTATCCTATGGATTCAAGACCTATGCATCAAAAGACTCCAATAGTACAAGCCATTGGTAAGGATCATTTTACATTATTAGAGTTAGTTCCAAAAAAAGGTATCTTCTTACAGCTCTATGAAGAAGTGTATATAGGCGAAGGGAAAAGAGATAAAATCCATCATATTATAGGAAAACTTTCTTTAGATAAGCTAACCCAAACAGCAAGAATGGAAATTAATGAAGTAATAAACAGCATAGTTGAAAAGAATGAACAAAGGTTTGTAAAATTCTTCAATACAGCAGGTCCTATTAATACTAGAAGACATCAAATTGAATTGCTTCCAGGAGTCGGAAAAAAACACATGTGGGAAATAATAGAATTAAGAAAAGAAAAGGAATTTACTGATTTTAATGATATTAAATCTCGCGTTAAATTAATGCCAGATCCTAAAAAAGTGGTAATAAAAAGGGTATTAGCCGAATTAAATAATGAGGATAAGTACAAACTATTCGTAGGAAGCTAATATGAAAAACTTTTTAAACACCCATTCTCACAATTTTTTTAAAAATGCCTGCTGAAACTACTGAAAATAAGGACTTTAGACATATTGTAAGAATTGGGGAAGCAGACTTACATGGAGCTAAAAAACTTTTACCGTCTTTAAGAAATATTAAAGGTATTAGTTTTTATTTAGCTAGTGCAGCCTGTATAGTAACGGGAATAGATGGAAATATGAAAGTTGGTGATTTAACAAATGAAGATATAAAAAAATTAGAAGATGCAGTAAGAAATCCGAGAAAATATAATATTCCTATATGGGCATTAAATAGAAGAAAAGATCTTGTAACTGGCGAAGATAAGCATGTTATAGGCTCAGATTTAAAATTCCAAAAAGATCAGGATATCAAACATCTTAAAAAAATTAAATGCTATAAAGGCGTCAGACATTCTTTAGGTTTACCAGTAAGAGGGCAAAGAACAAAAGGTAATTTCAGGCACGGAAAGACGATTGGAGTGAGAAAGAAAGGAGTAGGCAAGTAAAATGGGAAGCCCTAAGAAATCAAGAAAGCAATACAGAAAGCCGTTAGTAATATGGGATGAAAATCTAATTGCAGAGCAGAAAAAAATTCTTAGAGAATATGGTCTAAAAAATAAAATGGAGATTTGGCGTTCTGAAGGTCTTGTTAAAAAAGCTCGGGATCAGGCTAAAAATTTAATCGCTACTTATACACCTCAGGCTGAAAAAGAAAAAGTCCAGTTAATAAATAAATTAGTTAGATTAGGTTTTTTAAAACCCGGCACAAAACTAAATGATATATTAGCATTATCCCTAAAAGATATTTTGGAAAGACGCTTGCAAACAATGGTTTTCAAAAGAGGCTATGCAAAAACCGTTAAACAAGCGAGGCAGTTTATAGTTCACGGTCATGTTTCAATAAGCGAAGAAAAGATGAATGTCCCTTCATTTATAGTTCCTGTAGATTTAGAAAATAAAATTTCATTCAATCCAGCTTCAAAATTATCAGAAGAACAGCATCCTGAGAGAATAAAAGAAGCTTCAAGAAAAGAAAAGAAAAAGATAGAAAAGAATCTTGATGAAGCGGATATTTTCGCAATGGATAAAGTGGTGGAAAAAATTGAAGAGGAAAAATCTGAAAAAACAAAAAAAGTTGCTGTGAAAAAAATCCAAGAAAATGTGGAAAATAAACCTCCTGAAGAAACTAAAAAAAGAGGAGTTAAAGATAAACCCGCAGGAAAAGCAAAATAATATAAATGAAAAATTAGGATAAGAATAAAATGCCGCAAAGAAAAGATAAGTCAAGAGATCAGCCAAGAAGAGAAATGCACCAAATAAGGGAGTTGCCTAGAAGAGATAATAGGAAAATAAGATGGGGAATAGCCCATATTTATGCTAGTTATAATAATACAATTATTCATATTACTGATATTACAGGTTCTGAAACAATCGCAAGAACTTCCGGCGGAATGGTGGTTAAATCAGATAGATTAGAATCATCTCCAACTGCAGCTATGACCGCAGCAAAAATGGCAGCTGAAGAATGCAAGGAAAAAGGCATTGAAGGTTTAATGATAAAAGTAAAAGCACCTGGGGGAAGCAATGGCCCGATGAATGCAGGTCCAGGAGCTCAGGCAGCAATTAGATCATTATCAAGATCCGGTTTAAGAGTAGGAACAATAGAAGATGTTACACCTTTCCCGCATGATGGGACAAGAAAAAAAGGTGGAAGAAGGGGAAGGAGAGTATAAATGCAATTAAAATTATTAAATAAAAAGGAAGATAAAGTAACTTTCTTAATTACAGATACTGAAGCTTACATAGTTAATGCCTTAAGAAGAATGATCATAGAAGAAGTTCCTACTATGGCTATTGAAGAGGTTACATTTTCGAAAAATCAATCAGCTTTATATGATGAAATAATCGCGCATAGGTTAGGTTTAATTCCATTAACTACAGACCTAAAAAGTTATAATTTGCCTTCTGAATGTAAATGTAAAGGAAAAGGCTGTGCTCAATGCCAGTTGAAACTGATTTTGGAGGCTAAAGGTCCATGCACTGTTTATGCTGAAAATATTAAGTCTAAAGACCCAAAAGTTAAACCAGCTCAGCCAAATATGCCTATTACTAAATTATTAAAAGGCCAAGTATTGGAGTTTGAGGCTATAGCAGTTTTAGGGCAGGGAAAAGACCACACTAAATTTTCTCCAGGATTGCCTTACTACAAATCATTGCCAATTTTAACAGCATCATCAAGTGCGAATACTAAAAAGATTACTGAATCTTCAGATAATTTAGTTGCTAAAGGAAAAGGTGTTGAAATTAAGGATTTATCAAAATGGGATGAATCTCAAGAGCAATTATGTGAAGACAATGGGATTACAGTTGAATATTCAGATACAGATTATATTTTCACAATAGAACCTTGGGGACAGTTAGATGTTGATAAAATCATAGCAACAGCTGTAGATATATTCAACAAAAAATTAAAAGAGTTTGAAAAGAAACTCAAATAAATACTTCTTTTTTTATTTTAATCAAGATTTTCCTAAAAACTTGAAGCGGGAGTGCCAGAGCGGAAAATGGGTATGGCTAAGGACCATATGGCTTAGTGCCTACGCAGGTTCAAATCCTGTCTCCCGCAATAGCATGTCAATACCATGCGTAGCCCAATATTGGGAGAAAATGTGCATGGTGTTGCATTTTTATTTCTGAGGGCATAAAAGTATGTACGTTTTCTTCACCCAACTTATAAATGGTGGATGTAGGAGTTAAATAAAATGCCAGAAAATGATATATACAACAACAAAAGCAAATATGAATTTTTTGGGATTAATTCTATTTCAAGTTTCATTTCCTAAAAGCCATTTCCATAAAGGAATGTATTTTATTTTTCCTTCTTCAACTTTGACTTCCCTTTCTTCGTTTTTTGTTATTAAAATGCCTTTTTTAACTTTAAATTTTTTCATGAATTCAGTTATGGATTTTAAGTTATCAGATTTTATTTTTTCCCGATATTTAATTTCAATTGGTGTGTTATTATGTATAACATCAACTTCATTTCCATTTTTCCAGAAAGAAGCGGCATTAATATTGCTTATGACTAAAGTTTCCACCATTCTTCCTAAAAAATCCTCTTCAATCTTGGATTTATATAAATAAGTAATGGCATTATCAGTAGGATACGCTCTTTTTCTCTTTCTTAAAGTTGTACTGCCTTTCCTGTAATTTCCTAGTAAATTAATTAGAAAACTTTCTTTTAAGTAGAAAATGTAATTTTTTATTACTCTTCTGTCTTTATTGAATTGCTTGCTTAATGACAAATAGTCTATATACATTCCAGGGTTTACCGCTATCATTTCTAAAAGTGTGCTTAAAAATTCAGGGTCATCCAATTTAAACATCCTTGGTATGTCTTTATACACGATTTTATCAACTACTAAAGACCTTATATATTCTTTAAATTCCTTATCTGTTTTAAAAGAGAATGTTTCTGGAAATCCCCCCTTTTCTATGTATTTTAATAAGAACGGTTTTATTTTTGTTTCATACTTAGATTCTATATTGTGTATTTTTAGATATTCTTTGAAAGTAAATGTGCTTAAATTAAATTCAAAAATTCTTCCAGCCAATGTTTCTTTTGTTTTTTTCCTTATAAATAAAGATTCAGAGCCGGATATTATAAATTTAAGTTTTGGGTATAAGTCATAGTATTTTTTTATTTCATTTTCCCAGTTATTTAATTTTTGTATTTCATCAAAGAAAATATAGACTTTTTCCTCTCTAAAATCTTTTTTGTGTATTTCTTTATAGGTTTCTATAATTTCACTTATTTTTACATTATTTTCATCAAATGAGAAGAACAGTATATTTTCTGTTTTTGTTTTTTTAATTAAATCTTTGATTAATTGATAAATTGTTGTGGTTTTTCCAACCCTTCTTAATCCTGTAATTGCTACTATAAATTTTTTATCTATATATTTTTCTATTTCTTTATAATTATCCCTTTTAAAAGGTAAAGCTAATTCCGAGTCAACTTTTTCCTTTATCCACCAATGATTAAACTCCTCTAATTTTGCTTTTTCCATATGTACATCATAATGTATATATTTATAAGCTTTATGGTCATTAGGATGTACATATTTTTTCATTATATAGAAGGGCATAACATATAAAAATTTCCATCTAAGAAATACTAACTTATGTACATCAGACTGTACATATCTTTTCTTACTGTGTAATAAAGTGACATATGTCCCCATAAAATAGGTCATAAGGGGTAATATAGGTAATTAGTTACTCTCAAATTATTATTTATTTTTGTCGTTGGGAAATAATTTCAGGATACTACATCCAGAAAAAATTTAGAAACATTTAAAAACCATTAATTTTACAATATTTTTAACTCTGCGAGCTAACGCGCATAGTAGAGCTTGATTATTCTTCGAGCTTATGTGTGCTTATGTGTTTTGGTTAAATTTTTAGCAGAGAAGCTTTTTCAAAAAGATTAAAATGGTAAAAAGAACAGGACCGCAAACATTAGTTTTAAGGAACCTAATTAGAGAATTGAATACTTTAGGAAAGAAAAATAAATCTAACTTATGGTTAAGAATTGCTAGAGATTTGGAAAGACCAACAAGAATTAGAAGGTCAGTTAATTTATATAAAATAGATAAATACACAAATGAAGGAGAAACAGCTTTAGTACCTGGAAAAGTTCTAAGTGTTGGGGATTTAACTAAAAAATTAACAATCGCAGCTTACCAATTTTCAGGAAAAGCAGAAGAAAAAATCAATAAAGTTGGAAAAGCAATTAAACTTCAGGAATTAATGAAAGAAAATCCAAAAGGGAAGAAAGTGAGGATTATAGGATGATAATTAACGGAGAAAATTTAATTTTAGGAAGGTTGGCATCGATAGTTGCCAAGAAAGCATTATTAGGAGAAAAAATAGATATTGTAAATGCAGAGAAAGTAGTTATTGTTGGAGACAAAAGAACAGTTTCAGCTAAATATATCCAAAAAAGAAATAGAACAACACATGTCAAAGGTCCATTTACTCCAAGAATGGCTGATAGATTTATGAGAAGAACAATAAGGGATATGTTGCCTTATAAAAAAGAGCGTGGAAAAAATGCTTTTAAGAAAATTATGTGTTACATTGGAACTCCAGATAACTTTAAAAATGAAAAAATAGAAACTTTTGATAATATAAATGTATTAAACACAGAGAATATTAAATTTATTACAATAGAAAAAGTTTGTAAAATAATGGGAAAACAATAATGGCTAAAATTGTTAATACATCAGGAAAAAGAAAAAGAGCAATAGCAAGAGCAACATTAAAAGAAGGCAATGGTATAATAAGAATAAATAAATCATTATTGACTAATTATGGAAATCAATTGGCTAGAATGAGAATCCAAGAGCCGTTAGAAATCGTTAACGATGTCGCAGTAAAAGTAAATATTGATGTTAATGTTAGAGGGGGTGGATGGCAAAGTCAGGCCGAAGCTTCAAGATTAGCAATTGCAAGAGCTTTAGTAGAATACTCAAGAGGGGATAAAGTAAAGAAAGCTTTATTAGACTATGACAGACACCTTTTGATAGCCGATGTTCGTTTTAATGAATCCGCGAAGCCCAACGATTCTGGAAAGCCTAGGGCGAAGAGACAAAAATCGTATCGCTGATACCAGAATAATTGAAATAATAAAACAGAAAGCTTTTAAATCAAAAATAAACAATAAACAATAAAATGATAATTCCAATCCGTTGTCAGTCTTGTGGTAAGCCTGTAGGTCATTTGTATGAGAAATACACTAAAGATTTAGAAAAAGGTACAAAACCAAAAGAGGCTTTGGATAAATTAGGATTAGAAAGATACTGCTGCAGGGCTTTGTTCTTAGGTCATGTGGAATTATTAGATACAGTAGCTCAATTCAAAAGAAGCTAAATACTTTGATTTTCTTCTTTCAATTGACTTCTTATTGCAAAATAAGCTCTTTTTCTTAATTTTCTTCTTTCATATCTGCCAGATAAATCTCCCAACTCTACTAAATAAGAATCCCTTCTCATCCCTACTTCCGCACCAATAGTTCTGTCTGAAAGATAATTTTGAACCGTATTATTGACTTGGCCTTCAAATTCCCCATCACTTAATAATCCTCTATCATAAGCACTGCGAATCCTTCTATAAACAATTACAAAATCAGCATGTAAATCATCTAAATTTCTACCATTAGAGTGCATTATCCTCAACTTAGCTCTCCTCATTTCAGCTTGTTCAGGAGTATCAATTAATAATTTTTCATCAGTAGGAGCCAATAAAGCATCGACCTCATCTTGGGATAGTGCTTCTCTTGTTCCATGGTCAGATGTAGCATAAAGAAGAGCCTCTATTTCATCCCCTGATAGGGTATATTCAGTTCCTCTAGCCTCACCAGCAATACTTCTGATAACTCTTTCACTTGGTCTATTTACTACTTTAGCCATTATTTTAACTAAACCAAACTAATATAAATTAATTTCTATCTTTCATTATAATGGAAATAGAAAAAGGAATAAAGATTAAGGACTTAGCATTAATTTACAAAGACCATTTAATAATATCTGATTTGCATATTGGGTTGGAAGAAGCTTTAAACAAGCAGGGGATTCTAATACCAAGATTTCAATTTAAAGAAATAAAGCAAAGATTAGAACCTTTATTATTAAAGAAAATTAAAGTTATAGTAATAAACGGCGATTTAAAGCACGAATTTGGTACAATTTCAGAACAGGAATGGAGACATACACTGCAAGTATTAGATTTATTATTGGAAAACAACAGAAAAGTAATCTTAGTTAAAGGAAACCACGATACTATTTTAGGTCCTATAGCGGATAAAAGAAATTTAAAAGTTGTGGATAAGTATGAAATAGATGATATCACTATAATTCACGGAAATAAAATAAAAGAAATTAATACAAAGATTATAATTATAGGTCATGAACACCCAGCTGTCACAATTAAGGATAATATAAGGAATGAAACTTATAAGTGTTTCTTAAAAGGAAAATATAAGAATAAAATATTAATTGTAACTCCATCTTTTAGTTTAGTAAAACAGGGCTATGATGTGTTAAACTTTGATAACCATACACTATATATAAAGAATATAGATAACTTTGAAGTTTTCGTAGTCGAAGACAAAATTTACAACTTTGGCAAGGTTAAGAACCTGTTTTAAAGCCTTTCTATATACATTATATATAATATTTAGAACAAGTATAAATAATTCTTTTCATATCTAATTATCATAAAATCGGGGGTGATTTAAATGAGGGAAAAATTTACAAGAGTAAGAGAAGACGACGATGAAAACATGTATCCAAAAGAAGTTATCGAAGAAGAATTTGATAACGATGAGATAGATGCAGAAGAGGAGGGGTTCTGGGTTGGTTATAATAACGCTTACTAAATCCTAGCTTTCTTCTGTAGATTTCTCTTAGATTCTTCTATACAAAAATTATATATAATATCTCTAACATTAATTTCTTTATGTATAAAAGAGGATTATTATTTTTACTAGTATTTATTATATTCTTGCAAAGTAGTTTAGCTCAAGATTCATGTTTAGCAGTATCTCAAAATCCGAGTGAAGAGCAATTAAATCAATTAATTACTGAATCAGCCACAAGAATTTGGAATGTTTATTCTCAAATACCAAAATATTCTGGAAACAATAATGAAATTTTTAAAGCAGCATTAATTGGTTTGGAAAACTGGGAGCCAGAGCCAAAATATGCAATATTAGCAAATTATAAGGAAAGAATAGCAGATGAATTGAGAATACTAGCAGGAGTATCTGGAAGCTGTATAGATAATTATTCTCTAAATGCAAAAGATGGTTACCTGAATGGGGTTAAATTAAACACAAATGAGTATGTTATATCTGGCGAAGTGATTGATATTTACAATGAGGTCACAGGTCATCAAACAACAAGGATTTACGGAATGTACACACCTGAGCAAAGTCCTTTTCTCGTAGATTTTTACAAAGGTCCATTCATTGAGGGATTAATGTCAAGGACTGATTTTTCTTCATCACAATCGGATTGCTTTTACACCCTTTTCTCAACAGAGGGCAATGTAATACTGAGAGATGACACACCAGAGTCTATTTTTAGTCATGTTATTTTTCATGAAAGAGTGCATTACCAAATAAGCCTTTTAGATTCCACAAGTCAAAGAATATTAGAAGAGGCGAAAGAAATATTTATTGAGTGGATGATTAATCAGAAAGAAGAAGTGCTAGGGGTAAATGCAGAAACAAAAGAGACCACCGCTCTAACTCGTTCATTTTTTGAAAAAAATATTCCTAATGGACAATTAAGATTTGATATACAACACGGTAGTTGGACTGAATTCTATGCTGGGCTTGGTGCATGGACCGAACATCCTAAACCGATTGAGGGATTTGATGCTTTAAGAATTTCATACCAATTTAAAATAAGGCATCCAGAAGCGGAGGTTATATGGAAACAAGTTTTTAATAGTGTTAGAGAAGGTTGGGTTGAAAAAAGAGAGTGCATTGATATTTACTATTTAGATAATGGTTATGACTGTCGAGATGAGTCTGCTTTATGTATCGAAGGTGGGTGTGTTGAAGAAAATTCAGCAATATCCCATTTAGAGAACATTTTATTAGATCCAAACCAATCAGAAGAACTGAAAAAAAATGCAGTAATTGCTTTGGTAAATCTTGGGGAACTTCAAATATTAAGAGATGTATTTGACTATCAAAATTCAGATTCAATTAGAAGGCTGATAGGAAGATTTACCCAGAGAACGGATAAATAATTTCTATAAACTCTCATTTATCCTTATCAATTCCATTTTTAATTATCGGGCAATCCAAGAAGTAGCATCTTAATGTCTATCCTAAAATTTATATACAAATTAAAGCTGTTATTTACTATGAAATATCCAAAATTTTCTATATTTTTCATAACAATCATAATAGCATATATTATCTTCATAAATCAGGAATCTGTAATAATGCAAAACACATTATTTTCTTTAGGATTATTAGGCTCTTTTATCTCGGGAATATTATACGCATACAGCTTCACATCTGCAATAGCAACATCAACACTGCTAATTTTAGGGCAAAGTAATATTATAATAACAGGATTGATAGCGGGATTAGGCGCGTTATTTGGGAATGTAATTATCTATAAATTCATTAATCATTCTTTTGATGATGAGATAAAGAAGCTTTCAAAGGAGAAAATAATAATAAAAATAAATAATTCAGTAAATAAAGATTTCAGAAAATATATTCTCCCTGTCTTGGCAGTCATAGTTATAGCATCGCCATTGCCTGACGAGGTAGGGGTTGCATTATTAGTCGCCTCAAAAAAAGTGATACCGCCAAAATACGCATATATTTTATTTTATCTTATAAGCACGATGGGAATATTTGTAATCTTAATCATAGGGCATAATATCTAAAATGGAATATTATCAACAAAAATCAGAAGAAGTAATAAAAGAACTAAATAGCTCTCCATTAGGATTATCTTCAAAAAAAGTTAAGACTCTTTTTAAAAAATACGGGGTTAACGAGATAAGAAAAACAAAGCATTTTTCAAAATTAAAAATTTTCTTAAGACAGTTTCTGGATCCATTAGTTTTGATCTTAATTATAGCAGTTATATTATCTTTGCTAGTTCAAGTATTTGAAAGTAATGAGTCATTAAAACCTGAAGAAACTTATAATTCTATTTTCATAGGCATAATCATTATCCTAAATGCATTATTAGGTTTTGCTCAGGAATTTAAAGCTGAAAAATCTATTGAACTGCTCCAAAAACTATCCAATCCAAGAGCAAATGTTTACAGAGATGGAAAACTTAAACAAATAGATTCTAAAGATCTAGTTCCTGGAGATATTATAGAAGTAAATGCAGGAGATAAGATAAGTGCAGATGCAAGAATTATAACCTGCGACTCTTTACAAACAGATGAATCCTTGCTTACAGGGGAATCAACCACAGTTTCAAAAACAGCTCTTCCAATATTAAAAAAAGTAAGCTTGGCAGATAGAACTAATTTATTATTTTCAGGAACAACAGTAACACAAGGCAAGGCAAGGGCAGTAGTATTTGCAACCGCTATGAAAACTGAGATGGGAAAAATAGCTTCTCTAGTCCAAAGCGTTGAAGAGTCAAAAACCCCCATGCAAAAGCGTTTAGCCTATTTAGGTAAATGGCTCGGAATATCAGTCATTACAGGATCACTCATTATAACAGTAGTTGGCTTAATCCATAAACAACCCTTAATTGAAATGCTGTTAGTCGGAGTTTCTTTAGCAGTATCAGCAATTCCTGAAGGTTTGCCAGCGGTAATAACAGTGACTTTAGCACTATCAGTAAATTCTATGGTAAAAAGAAAAGCATTAGTAAAAAAACTTAAAGCAATAGAAACCTTAGGGAATATTTCAATTATTTGCACTGACAAAACAGGAACTTTAACTAAGAATGAAATGACGGTCTCTGAATTATATGTAAACTTACAATCCATAAAAGTAACAGGATATGGTTTCTCAACAAAAGGTTCTTTCTTATTAAATAATAAAAAAATAAATCCAAAAGAATTTTCTTTATTGTTGGAAGCGGGAGCAAGTTGTAATAACGCATCATTACCGAATATAGGTGACCCTACAGAAATAGCCTTGCTAATCTCTGCGGCAAAAGCGAATATTAAAAAAATAGAATATAGACTTAGCGAAACTCTATTTAATTCTGAAAGAAAATATATGGCGACAGAGCATAAGATAAACTCCAAAAAAATTTCATATATTAAAGGTGCTCCTGAAGAAGTTTTGAAATTATGTAATTTTATACAAATAAAAAATAAGATACTTCCTTTATCTGGATATAAAAAAGATATCTTAGAAAAAAGTTCAGAGATGGCAAAAAAAGCATTAAGGGTATTGGCAATGGCTTATGAAGAAAATAATAAAACTATTTTTTTAGGTTTGCAGGGTATGATAGACCCGCCAAGAAAAGAAGCTAAAAGCTCAATTGAATTATGCAAAGATGCGGGAATAAGAGTTATTATGATTACCGGAGACCATAAATTAACTGCAAAAGCAATAGCAAATGAATTAGGAATTAAAGGTGAAGTTATAGATGGAAATGAAATGGATAGATTATCCGATTCTCAGTTAAAACAAGCCTTAAAATCAGTAAATATTTTTGCAAGAGCATCTCCCCAGCATAAAGTTAGAATATTAACAATCCTGCAAAAACAGAAGCAAGTAGTTGCCATGACTGGCGATGGAATAAATGATGCACCAGCATTAAAACAGGCCGATGTTGGAGTAGCGATGGCCATTAAGGGAACGGATATTGCAAGAGAAGCATCGGATATGGTATTATTAAATGACAATTTTTCATCCATAGTTAACGCAATCCAGCATGGTCGTGTTGTTTATGAGAATATTAAAAAATTTTTAAGGTATTTATTATCTGTAAATCTATCTGAATTAGTTCTAATCTTATTCACAATATTAGTTAACCTGCCGCTTCCGTTACTGCCTTTGCAGATCTTATGGATTAATTTAGTAACAGACGGATTGCCTGCTCTGGCATTAAGTGTAGAAAAGCCTGATAAAGATATAATGAAAAGAAAACCGAGAAATCCTGATGAAAGCATTTTCGCCGGAATAAAATATCATCTATTTTTCGGAACTTTATTCCTTTTCACTTCTTCATTAATAGCATTTTTATTATTTTTAGATGATTTGACAAAAGCCAGAACCATGGCTTTATCTGTCAGTATATTATATCAAATGTTTTTCGTTTTTACTTGCCGTTCAAATGAAAGTCTATTCAAAATAGGTTTTTTCACAAATAAAAAATTATTTTACGCTGTTTTGGCAACAATAGCATTACATGCATTATTGATGTATTCACCAATAGGTTCTATCTTTTCTATGTCTCAGTTAAATTTATCAGAATGGGTTACAGTAATTTTATTGGCATCAACTGGATTAATAGTATTTGAAATATTTAAACTGTTTAACCCTAGAAAAAATTATTTTTTTAGATTATTCAGATACTTTTCTAAATCCTTATAATCTTTTTTTCTTTCCAATAAGCAAATTAAAATTATATTCGGTTCAATCACAGCGTAAATTAATCTCATATCATTAGATTGTATTCTTAATCTAACTCTAAAAATCCTTGAATAAGATTTAGTATGCAGTTTTTTAAATCTAAAAGGGTTTTCTTTTATTAGTTGAATTTTCCCCTCTATTATCCTTTTAGATTTTTTATCTAAATTTATTACTTGTTCATTAAATTTTTCAAGAGCTTTAATTTTATAGGTCATTCTCTTAATACTTTCATTACTTCCTCTTCAGAAACAAGTTTTCCTTTTTTTATAGAAACTTCTAATAACTTCTCTATTAACTCAACCTCTTTTTCGCTAAATGTCTCATCGTATTCATTCTTCTCAAAAACCTTTTCCCTAATGCTTTCAGTTGCTAATTCCTGTATATTCCTAAACCCGAAATTTTCAACATAATTATTAGCAGCTTTTAATAAGTTATCAGGTAATTTTAAATTAATTTGTTTCATAAGTATCTAGAAATATCTAAAAGTATTTAAACTTTACTACTAATTTTCATCATCGAATTCTTCTAAAGTAGCTTTCAGTTCTCCCAATCCTCTTAATTTCAAATACTCTTTGGCTAATATGTAGAATAATAATCCTAAAGATTTCTTCCCTTTATTATTGCAGGGCACAACCAAATCAACATCATTTGAAGTATTATTAGTGTCGCATAATGCAATTATAGGAACGCCCATTTTGTTGGCATCTCTTACAATATTTCTGTCAGGCCAAGGATCCGCAACCAATAACATCTTAATTTCTGTAAATTCTTTAGAATCAGGATTAATTAACATTCCAGGACTGTATCTTCCAATTATAACCCTAATCCCTGTGTGCTTGCTAAATAACTCAACAGCTTTCCATCCATTTTCTCTTCTGCATGCTATTATAATCTCTTCAGTTGCATATCTGGCTAAGAACTTAGAAGCTATCCCAATCCTGTCATTTATTTGCTGTACATTTAGTACACTCAAACCATCGGGTCTGATTTTATAAATGAAAGGTGCCATATATTTAGTTTTAAATTTAGTACCTATATGCAGTCCAGCTTTCAGATAGTTATCCAATGGAACCAATAGTTGTTCTTCTTCTGCCATAGAAAAATTAAACTAAAATTAGTGTTTATAAAGCTTATTATTAAACTTAATCGATATCTCATTCGGCTTTAAATCAAATTTTAATTTCTCTCCCTTGTTAATTCCATATATCTCCTCAGCTATTTTCGGAATTCTAAAAACCTTGCTTTTGCCTAATACACCAACAGTAACAGTTAGAGATTTCTTACTTTCCTTTAATTTATTATATTGCAGGATGGGTTGGATATCTTCTTCATCATAAATGACCTCTTTACAGCCATTGCATTTCCACGCATCTATCTCAAACCCATAGAATTTGTCTTTTATCTTTTCCATATCCTTATTGCAATTAAAACAATGCATTTTCATTTTTACCTTCTCTTATATTAAACCTTCCGAGATGGATTAGTAGGAAATAACTTCCACAATCCGCTACAACAGCTTTAAAGACTTCTTTACCTTTCTTTATACATTTCTCTAATACATTTTGCTTTTCTTTTGGATGTTGAACAATCATACCCATTTTTTAATATCTCTAAAACATCCCACAAATCTTTCTTAAGATGCCACATTTCTTCAGATGCATTTTTAGTCGCATTTATTCTCTTATTTTGATATTTTGGGAATCCATTCATTGATATCACTACGTCCAAAAAAAAGATATCACCATATATAAACCTTACCATCAAAAAATTATAGAAATTTAATATAAAAATAAAAAAATAAAAGATTTATTACTCAGTTGAGAACCAACCTAGTATTTACTTTTCTTCTTACTTTTTTTAGCAGCCATTATTCCACCTCTTTTTTTTTGAAATTTGATAAAGTATATATGTTGAACTAGTTTATTAACTTATTGATATTTTTAGAAATTTCTTAATAAATCCTTTACCCATTTCTCAGCATCTTTTCTTAACCCGAATCCCAAACCTATTCCCAATGCTAAAGCAACACCGACGGATAAAGCAGCTAATACTAATAAAAATGCATTCTCCAAAATTCCAACTTCAATTCCAATTTGCTTAAATGCAATTATAGCAACCATAAAAACAATAATCCATTTTAAAATTTTAGTTATTATAGAAACTCCTTTTACCGTCGAGCTTTGATTAATTTTTATTTCAATATAATGAGCGAATATCATTCCGAAAATTAAGATTACAACACTCAAGATTAAATTAGGCAGCCATCTCACAAACCCTTCTAAAACTCTGCTTAATGTTCCTAAACTAATTTTGTCGACGGCAGCTTGCAGGAAAACTATAAATATATACCATTTTAATATTTCTCCTAAGATGCTTGATAAATGTGTTTTTCCGATAGCTTTGGATAATTCGGCTTTCTCAATTTGTCTGTCTACTCCCGCTTTATTTAAAATTAATTTTAAGAAATGACCTAAAACCGCACCGAAGATATAACCAATAACTAATAATAATATAACAGCAATTAAATCTGGAAAGAATTTTAAGAAACTAATCCACAAAGATTCAAACGGGGTTCTAATCGCAATTACAGTTTCTAAAACTCCATTAGCCATTTAATCACCTTTCATAAAATATATATCAAATTCTTTATATAGTTTTCTATAAATTTTAAGATAATTTTATATAAACTAAACTTCATTATTTTTAATATGCTTAAAAGAGGATTGTTGTTTTTATTAGTATTTATTATATTTTTAGATTATGGTTTAGCTCAAGATTCTTGCTTAGCAGTCCCTCAAAATCCAAGTGAAGAGCAGCTCAATCAATTAATTACTGAATCAGCTGCAAGAATTTGGAATACTTATTCTCAAATACCAAAATACTCTGGAGACAATAATGAAATTTTAAAAGCAGCATTAGAAGGATTGGAAAATTTGGAGCCAAAGCCAAAATATGCGATATTAGCAAATTATAAGAAAGAGATAGGGGATGAATTGAGAAGGATTTCAAGTGGAGGAAGTTGTATAGATGATTATTCATTACATGAAACGGACGACTGCTGGAATCAGGATGCTTTATGTGTAGAAGATAGGTGTGTTAAGTTTGAAAATTTAGGTTGGCGGGAAGAAGTTTTGGATAATATTAATAAACTAAGAGACCAAAATCCCTATGCCAGGCATAGTGCTGCACTTAAACTAACGGAAATTGCTCCACTGGAAGCAGTTCCGGTTTTGATAAAAACATTGGAAAGAGATCTAGGTGAGGATATACAAAATTTAATCTTGATTACATTGAAACAAATAGCATCCCAGGAAGCAGTTCAAGCTTTGAGAAGGGTATCTGAAAATGACCCCAATCCTTTTTTAAGAGAATCTGCAAAACTTTTGTTAGCATCTCTCACTCCAACACAAACCCTCGAATTATTAAGAGGGGAACCATTATTTGAAAGGATATATACAAATCAAAAGTTATCTGGTTTCTCTCCAACAGAAAAAAATTCAATATCAATTTCAGTTTACAGGTACCTATTAAAGAGAGGGAGTAGTGCTATAGACTTTGAAATAGAGAATACAATTGATTTTATTCTAGATAAAAGAAGGGTTTTTGAAAACGAAGCAATCTTTGGAGATGATAAATATGTGATTGTATTTAGTCATGAAGATCCTCAAATGCAACCAGAACCAATAAAAGAATTTGCAAGAGATCGAGGAGTCACAAGATTCCCCACTATAACTCCATTAAAAGGATATGCATCAAAAACAGATATAATAGATACTATTGTAAACAGCAAAACATATGGAGAAACTGTAATATGGTCCCAAACACATGGATTGCCGGATTATATCTGCCTAAGAGAAGATGAAAACATTATTGGTGAAGAATCTTGTTTTGGATTTAGATATGATGAGTATGTAGACATTTTATTGCAAAGAGGAAGCTTAGACGAAATTATTTTGATAATTGATTCTTGCTTTAGTTACGATTTTGCAGAGCAACTTTTAGAGGATTTATCTAGAAAAAATAGTCCTTCTTATCCAGTTATAATTACAGTATCGAATAAGGGAAGACTTGGATATCCAGTATTCTTAAGTTCCTTAAGGAGATTATATCTTAGGGACAATGAACAATTATTAGGTAGCCATATTTATAGAGCAGAACAATATAGTTTTAACAAACAAGATTCTGCAGTTTTCTTTTCAGAGAATAATAATCCTCCACTAGAAATAGCAATGAATTCTTTAAATCCTTCTGAATGTGGATGTACAGAAGATTCCTGTCCAATAGAACCAGTTCAAGGAACAACATCTTAGTTTAATTTCTCTTTAATTCTTTTTTCATCAGCACATTCTCTGCATGCAAATTTCTTATTACCATGCTGTTTCTGTGAAGCTTTGCAAGAAGATCATTTAAAAATTCCTATAGCAAGAGAAACCCTATATCTTCCTTATAATGAAGGTCTGTTTTCTATTAAAATACTAAATGGAGTTGAAACTATTGGATTTTTGTCAGTAGCAGGTTTATTATGTAATAATGATAGATTATGCCAAGGAAATGAAACATTTGTTAGTTGTTCTTCTGATTGCAGTTCTTATGAAAAAGATGGTATTTGTATGAATATTAAAGATGGTCAATGTGATCCTGATTGTAGTAAAGGTCAAGATTTTGAATGTGAAAGAAATCTTCCTCAATTAAATACAAAAAATAATGGTCTAAAATATTCATTATATGGTTTATTAGGGGTAGTTATCTTATATCTGATTTATAGAAATCTAAAGAAATCATAAGCTCTCATTTATCCTTATCAATTCATTTAATTTAGAAATTCTTTTCTAGCCAACAGTTAAACGAGTAATACTACAAATAGAAACATTTTTATATAATAACGTAATATTACGTAATATGGAAATAATAAGTAAAATAAGTAAGGGAACAAAAATGGACCAAATATATATACCTAAGAATAGACCAGGTTTAGATATTGGAACTTATGTAAAAATAATACCGATAGAAGAAACGATAATAAAAAGGCCTTATTTCTATAATATAAAAGAAATTGAACCCATTAAATTGGAATTAGTAAATAAAATTTTTAATATTATAGAAACTTCAATAACCTACGAAAATATTATCATATCCGGCTCTTTCTTAGAAAAAGGGTTCAGTTTTAACGATATAGATGTTCTATTGATAAAAAATGAAAAATTAAATGAAAAAGGACTCCAAGCCAAGTTAGAAAACCAATTAAAAATTGAAATGCATTTAATACATATGACTGAAGGCGAATTCAGAAAAGCATTAGTAATAGATCCTATATGGAGGTTAGTAACAAATAAATGTATGGCTATAAAAAGGATTCCACCATTGCCTACCCCGAAATTAAATTATAAGTATTTAGATTTGCAGCAGTTAAAAAGTGAATTATTAATAATAAATTTTGACTATTCAAGCGGAAATGAAAAATATAAATGGACAAGGAATCTAATGGCTATTTATTTGTTTATAAAAAACAAAAAATTAACAAAAGAAAATATAGAAAAAGAAATAGAGAGAAAATTTAATCTAAAAATAGAAGATATTAAAAATAACATTGTAGAAAAAGAGTTTTTAAGAAAATATAAAGAATTTTATAAAAAATTTGAAAAAGAAATAATAAAAAATGCCGCAAAACAGGAAAAAATTAATTGATTTATTCATAGGGAACTTATCAAATGTGATAGTTCATGAAATTATGGAAGAAGCAACTGAAAGTGAAGAAATTGCATCCCATTACAAAAAAGAAGTAGAAAATTCTTTAGGAATTTCAAGAAAATATAGAAGCAAAATAAATCCAACAACCGCCATTTTATCTGAAAAAGATGCCGAGTATATTAAAAAGAAGTTAATTAACAAAGTAAAATCGAAATTAAAGGAGCGTATATCAGATGGTTATGAAAATATTGATTTAAATTTAATTGAAGAATTGGCCAACAAATATTTAAAGGAATCAAAAATAAGCTAAATTTCTTCATTTATTCTTATCAATTCATTTAATTTGCTAGTCCTTTCCCCGCCGACAATACCTGTTTTGATAATCGGGCATTCCCAGCCAACAGCCAAGTGAGCTATAGAATTATCTTCAGTTTCTCCGCTTCTATGACTAATAACAGGAACTATTTTATTATCTTTGGCAAAATCAATAGCTTCCTTAACTTTCAACAAGCTTCCAATCTGGTTTGGCTTAATAATAACAGCAGAAATTTTACCTTCAGCCATCTTCAGTCTTTCAGGATTAGTTCCAATTAGATCATCGCCGCAAATATAACAGGCTTCTTTATTCAAATCTTTAAAGCCGTCAAAATCATCTTGATGTAAAGGATCTTCAGCATAAATCAAACCATTATTTTTTATAGTTTTTCTAATGAATTCAATCTGCTCTTCCCTATCCAAAGTTTTTTTCAAATTGTTTTTTGAATAATTCTTATATTCATATCTCCTCCCATTCCAAAACTCATTAGCGGCAATATCCAATCCAAGTCCAATCTTCTTTCCATATTCTTTCTCAACCTTCTCAGTTATTTTTTTCATAAAATTAAGAATATCTAAATTATCAAGATTAGTCATCCAGGCACCTTCCATATTTCTGGCACCAATAAAAGTTTTATCTCTTTTCTTTAATTCTCCATTAATTAATTTATAAATAGCAGTATTAATTTCCATAGCTTCCTCAAATTTTTTTGTCTCAGGCAAAACTAAAAATTCCTGAAAATCAGGACCAATAGAATGGCTTCCGCCGCCAATACAGTTTCCCAAAGGCATGGGCATTTTTTTTATTTTTTTATTAGTTAAAATTTTGTACAAAGGTTCATCACTAATAGATTTTAATATCGCTAATTCCAAAGCAACTAAAACATTGCCGCCAATCTTTTCTTTATTTTCAGAAAGATCCTGGCTGTTGTAATAATCTTCAATTTGTCTTAATTCTCCAAAACCCTCAATCCTTAATCCGCTTAAATCCTTGTTAAAATTTTTATTAACTAAATTTATCACAGAATTAATATCTTTAGGATAAGAAACAACTTCATATTTTCCAACACTAGTGCCTAAACCAATGCTCGCTTTATTCCCATTTACTTCAATTTCAATGGCATTATTGCCGTTAGAATCAAATATTCTTCTAGCTTTTACATATATTATCTTCATAAACATTAAATTAGAAAACTTTCTATATAAACTTTACTCTAAAATCCCAGAATCTTGATAAATAGCTTTAACTAATCCTTTTATGATCATTTCTTCGCCGTAAATCCTTACAGCATTTTCATATTCTTCAAGAGCTCTCCTATGAATCTCTAATCTCTCCTCAGGGCTAAACACTTTATTAGGTTGCAAAAGTTCATAATGTGAAACAGCAGCACATCCAGCTAAAGCAATCCCTAAACTTATTCCAGCTTTTGCCAAAGTTCTCATCATGGATTTAAATAAAATTTCGTTTATAAACCTTACTATAACAAGATTTATATAAAAAAGATTGTCTAATAAATAGCAGTATGCTCAAAAAAAGAGGGTTGATTTTAATACTTATATTATTAGTTTTAGTTAATCCTGTAGATTCTGCTCCAAGAAGTGCAACTGTAATTGAAGATACTCCTCCATCTTCTTATCTTTCATGCAGCGATGGAACAAGATTTGCAGCCTGTAAAGAAGGAACTAACCTATTCTGCAGCAATCAAAATATTATCTTAAACAGCGGTTTTGAATCAGACTCAAATCAAGATGGTATTCCAAATTTATTTTCTCCAGATCCAAATGCTATTCTAGGAACTGATTTATTAATATCTCAGGATTCTTTGGCAGGTTTAAAATCAATATTAATAACAAAACAATGGGCGAGCTTTGATTATCAAGCCTCATTAGGAGCAACAGTTTTGCAGCCATCTACAGATTATGTTTTCTTCTCTTTTGTTAAAGGAACTTGTGATAATCTAAGGGTTTATTATAGCCAGCAGCAAACAGGATCAGCTAATGAATTGTGCGGCTCTAGCAGAGTTTGTACTTTAATCCCAATTGTAAATGGATGGTCTAGGTTAGTAACTCAATTCAGTTCAGATGAAATAGTAACAACAATCCCTCAGGGGAATGTGCAGGTTCCAATTATTCAAAATTTAAGAGTGGAATGTGCTGACTCAACACTATTTGAATTGTTTATAGATAATATGCATCTTCAGCCTTTAAATGCCCCTCCTCAATTAATTGAAAATTGCCAAATCTGCAGCTCTTGTTCTAATGGATTATTTTGTGCACCTGATGGAAGTTGTGTTTCAGATTTATCGAGATTTTATACAGACGAAGAATTAATGGAAAAATGCATAGCAGAAAATAATTTTGCTTTATGCGAAAGAATTCAGGATGCAGCTAAAAAGCCAATAGCATTTAATCAATTCGCAGTCGAAAATAATGATATTACAAAATGCCAGGATGTTATTTGCGAGCAGTCTGTTTTATATTTTTCTTGTTTAGATCAGGGAAGGGCTAACTGCAATGAAGAGATATTCCAAAATTATGAGATAAATCCCAGTTTCAAAACAGGAAGAAAAATTTATGTTAGAGACAATAAAGATGAAAATGAATTAAAAAGATATGAGTTTAGCGGGGATAATTTTGATGAAGTTAGATGCGATATTCATGTTCAAGAAAGAAAGGTGGGATCATTTTCATTTGACACAGTAAAAGATGAATTTTGGTGTGGGGTAAATGCCGGAACAATAGTTAATCATAATGAAGGAAATAGTTTTTGGGATTATATATCAAATAAAGAATGTGAAAATTCGGCTTTTGCATCATGCACACAAGGTTCTTCATTACTTTGTTTTGATGTATTAAAACAATCTTTCGGATCGGTAATTAATAGGATAAAAGATTGCAACGATTCAAATTGTGAATTATTAACTCCCGGACAACCAAACGGAGAATTGCCTCTAAACACTCCAAAGACAGATTTGTTGTGCGGTTATAATGATAAGTGGTATTTATGTGATAGGGATGGAATTCAAGAATTTAGCAATGGAGAAAGATTCTTGTGTAATAGTGCTACAGGAACATGGATAAGATTAAATTAATACTTTGGAGTTTTGTATTTATAATTCTCATAAATAGTTCTTTAGCTACGGAAATATCAGGAAGAATAATTGATGAAGAAGGAAATTCAATGCGGGGGGTAGCTGTTGTAGTAGAAGGCACTGAAATAGGCACAGTTACAGATGATGATGGTTGGTTTTTATTAGGAGGCGTACCTTCTGGGGAATATACCTTAAGAATTACCCATCTTTCTAAGGAGCTAAAAATAACAAGAAATACAAATTTACCAATAGTGATAACTTTTGAATCAATAACCCTTCCTGTAACTACAGTTACGGATAAGCGGCCCGAGTTACAGCCGGTTATAGGATTATCAACACTCTCTACTGAATTATATGGAAATTGTCTTGTTTGTTTAACTAATCCTTTATCCCTTAGACAAAATGATGTTCTTAGTATAGAAGGAGGTGAAAGCGTTTATGATGATGGAGAAACTTTAGAGTCAATCCCACCTGAATCCATGAAATGGTATTTTGGGGTTCCTAAAGAGGATTTTGATGAAATCTTAGCAACAAGAGAAGAATTATTTTATTCAGATTTAAATCATTTATTAGATAATTTCCAATCCGATTATCCCGGATTAGTCAGAGAAGGAACAGATAGCTTCGAAATAAATTATCTTGAAGAGTTATATTCAGGAAGGTATTATGCTGTCTTAAAAATAACTAATCCTCATGACATTTTCGAAGAAACAATTACTTGGCATCAGTTTAATCTATATCCTTCTACTGCATCAGATGAAGAATTATCAAGAGGAGAAACAACAGTAAGCCAGATTTCATCTTATGAAGGTTCGTTCAACCCAAATGATTTTCCATCATGTAATCAACCGCAACCATCAGGAGCAATATGCTATAATGGAAGATGGGTCCCGCCATTAGTCAGTTCTTGGAACTGTCAGGAAAGCGATGGTTTTCCAGGAAGTCAGGTTTATAACAATCCAACAATTTCAAGCGGCTGTAGAGTTGGAGAGATAATTCAAAGAGACACATGCGGCTGTTTGGATCAAGATGCAATCTTTACAACAGATTGCTCGCAAGGTTTTTCTCGTGTGGCAGAATATAGCTGCAGCAAGGATTGCAAAAATCCAACAATAAAGGAATGCCAGGATGGAACGCAATGCATCATAGGAAGGGATGGAGGTGCATGCAAAACTCCAAATTTTGAAAATTTGGAAAGTGTTCCAGGAATAGATTATGGTTTATTTCAATATCCTCTAGAGCTTTCAGAGGAAGAAATAACAATAATTTTAACAGATAATGACTTAATAAATTCAGCATTTTGTGATTCATTAGGAATAGACTTGTCAACTTTGGAAGTAGTTGAATCCACTCCAACAGCTTCGGTAATAAAACAAATAACAGGATTTTTCTCAAAAATAACTGGAAAGCAGACAGCTTTATCAGTAACTAGAAGAGAATATCATCAGAAATTAACAACAGATGCTTATTCAGAGCTTGCAAACATCAGGGCTTATATACCAGTAGTTTATTTTAACGAGAATGGAGCACGATCACCCCAGAGAAAAGCAAAAATCCTAGACAGAAAAGTAGGAAGTGCATTGTTAAAGACTTATGGATTAGAAAGAAATAATAATTTAGATGCTTTAATTGCTTCAAAGCAGAGATTAGGAGAGCATTCAATCAGCGGGCAAGGAATAATAATTAGAGAAAGAACATCAATAACAGGATCAGAAGAAGAAGGGTTTGTAACTAAGATAGCTCCCTTTGACTATTCTCTTTTTGCAGGCATACCTGAAATACAGACTAGCAGGTTTAAAGATTTAACATTTATTTTAGTAGAAGCAAGAGAAGATAATTATTTTGAGATAAACAGCAGGATTTACTCAGTTTCAAAAGGGCTTTACTTAGTTCCATATCCAATCAATGAGGGTTTAAGATACAATTTAATTAGTGATCCAAGTGAAGTAGACATGGAATTAAGGACATATTATGAAATTGCATTCGAAATCCAAAGCAGGAAATTCGATGTTGGAGTTGAAACAAAAGAAGAATTCGGATTCTGCACAACAATAGCAAGGGCTTTATCTCTAGAGATAGTATTCCTAACACCGTCTGAAGCTGATTATTTCTTAAGGGATATCCCGCCAACCTTTGGAGATGATTATAGATTTCCGTCGAAAATATTTACATATATACCGACTAGAAGGACTGATGTCGAATATTTTATAATTCCATTAGGAAAAAATTATGGCGGCTTCAGAAAGGGATTGTACTTCGTGCCTAAAAGGCCCATTATCTCAATGGATAATGAATACGATCTGAGAACAAGGGCTAATGAAATGCTAGGAATTAAGCATAAGCCTCCAACTCCAGATGTAGAAATCAGTTATGATACAAAAACCCTAAATAAAATCTTAGCGCTGGAAGCTGAAAAAAGAAGGTTAAAAGGCAGAATACCTTGTGTATCTGATCTTAGGGAGATATTAGGAGAACTATTTAGCTATCTAAACAGTTATCGTGCAAAACAGATTGAAAGTGCGGGTTCATGAAAACAAAAAGAAAAATTAATATCCAATGTTTTTTAAATTTTATTAAGGAGAAATCTCTTCTCTTGATTTACTAATGTATATTATGCCAAGTGCAATCTCCTCAGGGGTTAATCTGCTGTATGATTCAGAAGCCCTATCCATGGCCTCAACCCTTGCTCTTGCCCTTTCTTCCAATAAATAATTTTGTGGAATTTGAGAAGTTCTTCCAGCAATATATCCCCTAGTAGCCAAAACTGTGCATGCAGTGCTAGCAGTTAAATATGCTCCTATCAAAATTCCCAATTCAGCTTTTCTTGAAAGTCTCATATTATCATCTCGGTTTTTACCATTTATAAACCTTTATAGTTTATAGTTTACGACAAAAATATGTTATATTCTTATTATTGATTTATGCTCAATACATCACATGGTTTTATATGAAATTTATAACTTACTTATGCCGCCAACTATTACAACTAGGTTTTCCCCAAACTCATCTACAAAGATAAAGAAATCATCAAAATTAATTATCCCGTTTTCGTCTAAGTCAACTTTAGCATCATAGCCAGCATCCCCCCCGCCCCAGCTCCAAAGTTGACTGCCAGCAGAAGGAAAGCTGTTGAAAATCTAGGAAGTAGTTCAGCCGTTTTAGCAACACTTAACCAATTAACAGATTCAAGAAGTTCATCAGATTATCAAGGTTTAAGCTTCTTATTAGTCCAAACATCAGAAAATAAATTCTTCAAAATAGACGGGCAGATATTTTCAGTGTCAAAGGGCGTTTATTTAGTTCATTATCAGCCGGATTATAATGTTGATTATGATTTAGTTTTAGACCCAACACAGGATAATGATTTAAAAACATATTACGAAGTAGCTTCAAAAATACTTGTTAAATCATTCATAATAAGAGAAGGTATTAGTATCAAAGTGCCAATATTAAATCCTTCTGAAGGTCATTATTTGCTTAGAGATATTCCTTCAGTCGAACCGAAATTAGAAACTCAGGAAATAATATACACCTATAAAAGAGATAACGAAGTAAGATATAGGATAATTCCTCTTGCGGAATTAGACCAGAGTAAAGATTATGGAACTTATAATGAGGGTCCTTATCTTGTGCCTGAGAAAAATATAATAGTAATGGATAATGAATACTTTACTCCTAGAAACAATAGACTAAAGCCAAGCTCATCTTATAACATCCCCCTGCCCCCGAAAACAAATTTAGTTATAATTTCGCATTTTTCGAGGAAATAAGAAGAATGAATTCACAAAGGAGTGTTTCTGTAAACTTTTTGGATTCTCTAGACATAATATTCGATACAAACCCAGCAGTTAGAGCTAGGAATTAAAATAAAAAAAACAATTTTACTTTTAGTGTTTTTAATAATGATGAATATAGTTAATACTCAAACAGTCCCAGACAGCTGTTTAGCAATCTCAGCAAATCAAGAAGTAGTCAATTAAGTTCAATCAATAGGGAAAGATTTATATATAAGTTTCCCTTAGAATAAAACATGAATATCAAGGAAATAACAGAATATTTGGTGGATTTTCAGCATAGGGAGTTCCCTTCATTAATTAAGAGAGATTTAGAAATCAAAGAAACCAAAAAAATAATCTCTATTATAGGACCAAGAAGGGCTGGAAAAACGTATTTTATCTACCAGAGTATGGAGGAAATGCTTAAAGATATGAAAAGAGAGAATCTCATTTATCTAAATTTTGAAGATACAAGGTTGCTTGGAATAACATTTAAGGATATCAAGGAGATAATAAAGCTGCAGTGGAAATTATATCCAAATTCAATGAAAAAACTTGTTGTATTTATTGACGAACCTCAAAATATAAAAAACTGGGAGCATGCAGTAAGGTCTTTATATGATGAAGGATTTAAAATATTTTTGACAGGCTCAAGCTCTAAACTTTTAAGCAAAGAAATCGCTTCTTCCTTGCGTGGAAGAACTCTGTCTTATCTTCTTATGCCCTTTTCTTTTAGAGAAGTTCTGAAATTAAAAAAATTTGAATGTAGCTTCAATAAACTTAGCTCAAAAGAAAGATCCCTTCTGGATTACTATTTAGACAATTATATAAAATTAGGTGGATTCCCAGAGATTCTTATTGAAGAAGACAAGCAAACTCAGATTAAAATCTTAAAAGAGTATTTAGATCTTATAGTATACAGGGACGTTGTTGAAAGGTATAATCTTAAAAACACCAAATTAATCCAATGGTTAATCAAATGTTTAATTGCATCTTTTTCCAAGGAATTTAGTGTTCACAAGACTTATTTGACATTAAAGTCACAAGGAATTAAGGTAAGTAAAAATACCTTATATACATATGTTTCTTTATTGGAGGATTCTTTGTTTGCCTTTTTCATTCCAAGTTTCAGTCAATCTCAAAGAAAAAAAGGCTTTTCTATCAATAAAGTGTATATTAATGACATTGGATTTGTAAATTTACTTGAAGTTTCTACGGATAGAGGTAAAAGAATGGAGAACATTGTTTTCTTGGAATTACAAAGAAGAAAGTCTCCGTTAACAAG
>JAGVZL010000032.1 GCA_018302505.1 Candidatus Woesearchaeota archaeon
AAAGATTAGAAGGTTTATTTCCTGTTTTTATGATTATAGGAGAAGACCCTGAAACTGAAACTGCTAGGGGATTTGACGTAACATTTAAAAGGGATAATTTACTAAGTTGTATAGAGGGGATTTATCAAAACTAAAATGACTGAAATTGCTAAAGAATGGAATAGAATTCAGAAGGGGGATGTTAAAGTAGAGCTAACTCCTTTGAGAAAAAGAGCATTAGGGTCCCATTTGAACATGCTTTATTCTATAGTTGAGGCTAATTCATCTATAATAGATGAAACTGGACAACTAGCATTTAGATTGAAAAGAGAAGATTTAGAATCTGTTGGAGAAATGGATTTTCTTTTAAATTGGTTTTATAGAAATGAGGTTCCAGAACAATTTTCAAAATATGCTAAATTAATAGCTCAGGCTAGAGGAGTATATAGAGAACAATTTGATAGTGTTGTTGAAGCTAAATTACAAAGAGATGAAGCAAATTTAGAAAAAGCAAGAGAAGGAAATGCTCCTTATATGAATAATGACCTTCCTTATGTTAAGTCTTTAATAAGTATTGTGCAAGCTCAGAGAGTTCCAGAAAAGAGTAAATTATTTGTATTGTATGAAGGTCAACCCTTATATGAAGGTGAAATTCCAGAAGGAATTTTCCAAGATTTGCCACTAGGAACAAATGTTTATTTTGATCATACTGCCCAAGGACTCCAATTAAATTTAACTAGAACTTTAGATGAAAGAAATTAATCAGGCTTTAGAGCAAGCTTGATTTTTTATTCTTTAAAAATGGCGAAGAAAGAAGGACAGGTTAGAGAAGGAATTCCATATATCCCACAATCTAATGAATTAGATGTTTCTTATGCTTGTTATAGATTACAACTTCCATTAATGTTAAGAGGTCCAACAGGTATTGGAAAAACAACTTTAGTTTCACACTTAGCAAATGAACTAGGAGTTCCCTTAGTTTCTGAACCTTGTAATGAAGATACTGTTGCTGCAGACCTTATAGGAAGAAACTTACCTTCTGGATGGGTTGATGGAAGTGCAACAAGATCATTGAGACATGAAGATGGTGCTATTTATTATCTTGATGAATTAGGAGAAGCTAGGGAAGATGCAATTGTTGTTATGCATTCTTTAACAGATGACAGAAGAGAATTAGATGTAAGTGCTCATGATGAAACGTTAAGAGCAAATGATAAATGGATGCTTGTTGCTTCTTATAATCCTTTTTACAGAATACAAGGAAAAATTAAGCCATCTACTGCACAAAGATTTATTACTTTAGATATTGGTTATCCCAATGAAGATGTTGAAGCTAGTATTGTTAATGCTCACTTAGGTAATGCTGGAGACTTCTCAAGAGGTACATCAAGAATAGAGTACAAACCTAATGAGAAAGTTCCAATAAAAGAATTAGTTCACTTAGCTAATGATTATAGAAGAGTGGCTGAAAGCGGAGATTCTTTAACTTTAAGGGAAGGGCCTGGCACAAGATTAGTGGCAAGAACTGCAAGATTAATTCAATACGGTCTACCTGAAATGTTAGCTATTGAAGCAGGTATGATCAATCCGTTAACTTATGACCCAGAGCAAAAACAAGCTATGAAGGATATTGCTGAGAAATTATTCTAGGTGGTGAAAATGGTATCTGCCAATCACTATCTACAACGTCTTCAACCATTTGCAGAAAGCTTTACTGGGTTTCCTGTAAGAATTGTTACTTCTGATAGAAACATAACCGAAAGAGGGGAAGATACAGAAGATTATGGAGTAAAACTGTATGTTCCAAGAGATGTTAAACCAAGAACTGTAAGTGATGAGGAAAGACTTGCTTTTTCTGTATACAAAGGAATAATTGCATTGCAGTCTTCTGCTTTTTTATATTCTGGAGTTCCTTCTGCTGAGGAAATCCAAAGATTTGCAGAGGATTGGAAGATACCGAGAAGAGAAAGTGTAAGTACATTAGATGAATTGTTACATGGAAAAGATTCTTCTGGTACTCTTTCTGGCTGTTTTAATACAATTGAATTATCAAGAAGGTTGCAATGCATTGAGCAGGATTATCCTAGATTATCTAGAGAAATTAAAGAAGGGTTTAGAAGTGTACTTGGCAGTGAAACAAGAAGATATGATGACATAAAATGGACAAATGAAGTAGACTTAGCATTTATGATGGCTTATTGGAAGCTTTTTGGTGTTGATGAGGAAACATTAAAATCGCTTTCTTCAAGATTCCCCAGAAATAAGCTTGTAGGAAAATTAAGAGAAGATTTTTATGCTGCTGCTACAGAATTAACTTCATTTGATTCTCCATTAGATTCTTCTTATGTAGAAAGTGTTCAAAGAACGGGTAATCTTGTTGATTATTGTAGAGAATTATCCAGAGAATTAGGGCTTCCAAGTCCATTACATTTTGTTGAAGAACAAGCAAGAAATTTTGAATTTACTGAAGAAGATAGAAAAAGAAAAAGAGAAAACGGGCTTGACAAAATTAAAATAAGAGAAGAAGAAATAAAAAGAATTATTTCTGGAGAAGAAAAACCATCTTTAGGTTTATCCTCTCAAGAATCAAGGGAAAGAAGATTAAAACAATTACAAGAAAGAAGGAAAGATCTACAGGAACAAGGATCTTATTACCCCAAAGAAGAAGTAAGTTTGCAGAATACTTATGCTATTCAAACTAGAGCTCCAGAATTATTAAGAGAGGCACTTTCAAATACTTTCCAAGATGTTCCTCAACAACAGATTTTCTCTCCTGAAGTTCCTATTGGTTTAGAAAGAAAATTATCTGGAAAATATATTTTTCTTCCAGAAGTTAGGGAAGGTGTTTTGGTTCCTAGAGCAGTCAGGGTTTCACAATATGACCTTTTAACTGAATTTCCATTGAGTGAAGAACAACATATGAGACAGACTAAATTGGAAAGACAAATTGGAGAATTAGAGGATGAAATTTCTGATTACAGAAGAAAAATGCAGTCTCCAAGCTGGGATATCTATGACACAACTGAAATCAGGAAAAAAAGAACAAGAGCAGAAAGAGCATTAAAAAAATTAAGAGAAGAGCTTGAAGTTTCAAGAGATGTTCATCAAGAAATAGCAAGAAAACCAATAGAAGTAGACCATAATCTTGCTATGAGAGTTCATAGAGAGATGGAATCAGTTAAGCCAGAAGCTAGAAGCATTGTAAGAAATTGTTTTGAGGGAGAATTAGATGAGAAAAAATACTTTGATTATTGGCTTGAAGAACAACAAGGCGGAAATCCGATACCAAGATTTTATTATCAATGGCAAAAAAGAAAACGTGATGTTGCCTCAGTGCTTTTAATTGATGCAAGTAATTCAACTAATAGGTTAGCTGATGAAGAAAGAACTGTTCTAGATTTCCTTAAAGAATCAGCCTATTATTTGGCAATTGGTGCAGAGGCATTAGAAGATAAATTGGCAGTGTTTGCTTATAATGGAAAAGGACCTTCAAATGTTAGAGTTTTCACATTAAAAGATTTTGAAGAAGAGGGAATAGATGGGTTAAGGGAAAGGCTTGAATTATTAAGTGGGGAACTTAATAATAGAGATGGTTCAGCAGTTAGATATGCTACTGATGCTTTAGTGCATCATCCTGCTAAAACAAGATTCTTGTTCCATTTATCAGATATGCAACCTTCAGATCTGGAATTTGAATCTCCTGTTCCTGGCATAAAGACCTATCCTTATCAGGGAGAAACAGCTATTGAAGACATTGTGCAGGCATATCGTTCAGCAAGAACACAAGGAATTATTCCTGTAGGCATGGCAATTCAGCCAGAAAGAAGAAGGGAAGAAACCACTAAACCAACTCCTAGAGGAAAATTAAATCCAAGATTATTAGCTAAAATGAGAGAAAGGGTTGTGCAACCAACTTCTGATACTGATCCTAGGATAAGAGGAGCATTTCAGAGAAACTTCATGAAAATAGAAGACATCAAAGAATTACCTTCAATTTTAAGAAGAGCTTACTTAGATTTAAGCTTTAGAGAATAATTAATCGATAATACTTTGATACTCCTTATCTAAAAATAAGTATTAGATCGATTAAATTAACACTAATAAAATCTGTTTGTTGAAATAAGAAGTAAATTAAAAAATCAAAGATTAGATGGATTGGAAGTATCATTTTAATAATTGTGGGAGACAGGATTTGAACCTGCGTAGGCACTAAGCCAACAGCTCTTGAGGCTGTCCCGTTTTCCGCTCCGGCACTCCCACATAAGCTTTTGGCAAAACCTTAACCAAAAACTATCTTAGATAAGTAAATTATTCTTTTAAAAGCTTTCTTATAAATAAATTTAAATAAGACAAAAAATAGCTTTAACGAGATGGAAGATAAAAGAGATTTTCTAGATAAACTGAAAAGAATAAGAAGAGGGCCTGCTATATTAATGCAGAAAGATGTTGGAGTTATTTTAGCTAATACTTCTATAGATAAAGATTCCAGAGTTTTAGATGCTGGAAGCGGAAGCGGTGTTTTAACTGCTAATTTAGCCAGATTTGTTAAGAGAGTTTATAGTTATGATAACAGAAAAGAATTTTTAGAAATAGCAAAAGAGAATTGTAAAAGACTAGGGTTGAAAAATATTACTTTCAGGAACAAGGATGTTTATGAAGAAATAAAAGAGAAGAATTTAGATTTAATTACGCTGGATTTGAGCGAGCCTTGGAGAACTTTAAAAAATGCGGTTAATGCCTTAAAAGAAAATGGATACTGTGTTTGTTTTACTCCCCATATAACTCAAGTTATTAAGATATTAGAAAATTCTGAAGGATTTAAAGTTGTTAAAACTGTGGAGGATATTGAAAGGGAGTGGGTTGTTGAGAAAGTAAGATTAAGGCCTGATAATAAAATAATAGGACATACTGCTTTTATTACTTTTTTAAGAAAGGTTTAAAAATCAAATCCTAAAATTTCTAAAATAAATTGTTCTATTTCTTTTAATTTTTCTTTATTTAATGAAACTTGCAATCCGTAGGATGTTGTTTTAGTCAAAATCCATTTGTTTTTTATTAATTCTTTAGCTATTTTTTCTATATCTTTTCCTAAATGAGATGGAAATCCTTTTTTTAAAGTATCAAAGTGTGTGTGGGTGTTACCAAGAACTTTCTTTCTTCTTAAATGATACAATATGGTTGCCTTTATCTTATTCCCTTCAGAAATCATAGTTTAAAACAAAATTAGATATTATTTAAATGTTTCTAATATTGAAATATAAAAACATAAATAGAAATATTTATATATGATGATGATGGTAAATATAAGTATGAAAAATGAAACAGTATTTTTGGAAGTCTTC
>JAGVZL010000021.1 GCA_018302505.1 Candidatus Woesearchaeota archaeon
TATTGTGCTTCACTTAATTCTTTCTCTAAATTAGCTGCAGAAGAAATAAACTTTTCAAATTCATTTTGAATCTGCATTATGATAAGCTCCATTTTTTTCTCTTGCTCTTTCAGCATTTCTTTAGTGTCTTTAATGCTTTTTTTAACAATAACACCGGCTCCAATGCCAACTAAAACTTCCTTATTATCTTTTAGTTCAGTCTGGACAAAAACTCCGGAGCTTAAAGGAGAATACATTTTTTTCCCTTCTTTCTCATTCTCTATAGCTTCTAAATTTTCGCCTAACTGTCTTAAATTAGCCATCTGCTCCATTAGATGTTCTAAATGCTGTTTTAATTGTTCTCCCTGCTGATTTAATATATGAAGTTCAATCATCTTTTGCTGTTTTTCATCATCTTTCATTTTCTATTAAACCCCAAAGCATTTTCTATTCTTAAAATCTCCGCACCAGTAGTTTCTCCCCCAACAATATAACCGTTTGAATTGCACAATAATCCCGATTTAACATAAGGATTCCCCTTATTTACGCTTCCAATGCCAGCATCTAAATTTAATATTTTTTCAACTTTTTTAATTTCTTTCTCTTCGATATCAATATTAACCAAGCATCCGTTTTTATTTAACACAACACAGCTTCCAACAGCATTATGCCCGCCTAATTCCATCTTATTTACTTTTAATCCCAATTGTTCTTCAATATCATCTTCTAATTCAGGATTCGCAATGCATTCTCCATCCTTTACTACCAAATTATTCCCCAAGGCACTAAAATTTGTTTTAATAACTTTATAGGGAATTTTAATTTTTTTAAGCTCTCTTTCCTCATGTTCTTTAATTAATTCAGGAACAAATAAAATATTCTCATCACCGGCACAATAAACACCGATTAAATGGCTGTTATTTATTGTAATGCTATGTACAGGGACTTTAAGAACTTCTTTGATCTGTTCAATTTCTTTTTTATTAAGGCCTTTTCCCATTAAACAATATTTTTCAGTAGCAAACCCATACAAACCAACATTAGGATTCCCTTCAAAACTAGTTTTTAAGACTCGCATATTATTTCTTATCTTCTTTTTTAACTTTAGGTTTTATCTCTTTCTTCTCAGCTTCTTTTGTTTTCTTCCTGTTTTTAACTGGTTTTTTTGCAGCATTTCTTTTCTCGCCTTTCTTTAAAATCTTAATATCTTCCTTCTCAAGTAATTTCTGAATGGTTTCAGATTTCTCATCTTTTTTAACTTTCAAAACTTTGTCTAAGAATTCAAGATGGTTTAAATTGCATTTTTTCCTTCTAACATTGCCATCTATAGTAACATAGCCTTTATTCTCATCACTAATAACAACGCAAAAATTACCGCTGTCTCTTCCGCTTGTTTTAACGCATAATCTTCCTATTTCAACCATTGTCTCGTTAGTTCAATAATCCTTCTTCTTGAAGCATTAGAACTTAATTGCCCCCCATATTTCCTGTTAACTCTTTTTTTGCTTTTAACTATGCTTTTTAATTTGAAAGATTTAATTCTCGGGATTCCTTTTAATTTTTCACCAGTATCGCTGCATCTAGCCAAATTTGGTTTACTTCTCTTATAAACAACCTTAGTTATGCCTCCCGGTGTTTTTACAAATATCTTTCTTTCATGAACAGATTGTGGTCTCATTTTAATGTACCTTTAATAGTTTTCTTAATAATATATTAAATGCTAATCCAAATACTATATACGTTCCAAACCATCCTAACCCTATAAAAAGGTTTCCATACGGAATATAAGTGTTTCTTATCCAGGGTAAGAGTATCGCAAAAGGCACAAAAGTTATCAGCATGGGTTTTATCTGGTGTTTAAAGCTCTCCATCATTTTTGAGAAAGACTGCTTTTGCAATTCCATCATTTTGCCAGGTTCATCCTTGGCAGCTTTCATCTGGTTTTGAATTTCTTTCATTTCTTCCTTAAGACTTTTCATAGCCTCTTGGTCTGTAAAATATTTATAAACTAAGGTAGTTATTAGCATTAAAACAAAGGAAATTATTATTAGGGCTCCCAAAGGATTCCAAGTAACTAACCCGCCAAACGCCGAATTGAAAAAACTGTCAAATACCATTAAATAAAAAAAAGAAAAACCATTTTTAAACGTTTCTAATTAAACCATCATCTTTCTCAAAGCAGGATACATGTCCATCATATGCTGCTGAGCGATTTCTTCATATAATCTATAGATAATCATAACAGTTAATAAAATACCAGTTCCGCTAGTTAAAGCACCGACTACATCTGCAGAAGCGGCTAAGAAACCAACAGTTAACCCGCCCATAACAGTTAATGGGAAAATATATCTTTTCAATATACTTTCTAGAACTCTTTCATCTCTTCTAAATCCGGGGATTTGTAGTCCGGAATTCATAATCTGTTTTGCCTGGCTTCTGGCATCCATTCCCGCTGTCTGAACCCAAAAAATACTAAATACAACTGCACCACCCATCATAAGAAGAGCAAATGTTAAAGCCTGTACTAAACTAATCCAATTAAAGACCCCGCTTTGTATAGCTGAAAATACTTCTACTAATAAATTAGGGGAATAAGCCCATTTTACAAGACCAGATACAGGAACATTGCCTGCAAATTGTCCAAATATATGTAAAGATAACCAATGTATTACTCCTCCAGTTGCTCCTTCTACTTTTCCTTGTAGTAATCTTGCCCACAATTGTAAATTAGCGATTAAAGCAGCAACTAAAATAACAGGAATATTTGAAGTGTAAATAAAATTCAAAGGCCATCTAATTCCGTGCCCCCTTATTCTTCCAAAACTTAATGGAATTTCGACTTTCATAGCCTGAGCATAAACAGCAAATCCGAATACAAGCAATGTCATTAATATACTAAATAAAGCTTCAGCAGCACTTAATGGATTGCCACTGGCTAAAGATCTGAAAAATACCCATAAAACCCCGACAGGTGCTTGGCCAGTGCCGAATGCTAAAACTCCTGATTGTGTCAACGGAGAAAATGCTCTGATAAACACTTGCGCGGAAACTCCTGCTGCAATGAATAAACTAATACCTGAGCCGAAGCCCCATTTATTGATAACTTCGTCCATAAATAATACAATAATTCCACCCAATATCAGCTGCCCAACCAATATGAATTGCATACTTCTAAAGGCAGAAGGACTTAAAGCCAAATCAGGACTTAATCCTCCCATAAAAACATAAATACCCGCTTCTAACAAAATAAAGAATAGTGCTAAAACTTTCTGTAATCCTTGGAAAAATACTCTCCCTTCATGAGTGCCGGTATCTATCTTTAACAGCCCAGAGCCTTTCAATAATTGCAGGACGATAGAAGCGGTTACAATAGGGCCAATACCTAGAGATAATATTGAACCAAAATTAGCTCCTAAGATAATAGATAAAAATTCAAATTGTTCTAAAGCATTAGGTCCAAGGCCTATTAATTCAATATTTGAAAGTATGAAAAATAATATTAATATAGTTAAAGTCCATTTTAATTTTTGTTGGAATGCTAATTTCTTTTCTTCAGGGCCTTTTATCTCTGGCAGATTCATTAATAGGTTACTAACCAGCGACAACTTCACCACCCATCTTCTCTACTTTTTCTTTAGCTTTCTTTGAAAAATACTTAGTTGTAATCTTAAATTTTTTATTAACTTGTCCGCTTCCTAGTAATTTGTTGTAACCCAATTTATCCAGCTCAATGGAATAAATGTCTTTCTCCTTTTTAATAAAACCTTGCTCCATATATTTATTCAAGTTTACTTCAATGTTTTTTAAATTTATTCCTTTAATAATAGATCTTGATTTTGAAGTGAATCCTTTTTTTCCTAAATATCCTTTTCCAAACCTCTTAAGAATTTGTTGCACTTTATGCCCTGCTCTTTTACCACTGCCAGCCAAACCTCTTCCGCCCCTATTACCGGCTCCCCTTCTCTTCTTCATACTGCCTCCACCGTGGGTTTTGCTTCCTCTATACTTAACAACTTTTTTTCTTTTGTTTACGACCATTTTAAACCATCCTTTTGATTAAATCATTAATATTATCTTTCCTATATCCTAATGCCCCGCCTAAACTAAATGGAACTTTTATTCCCTTTCTTTCAAATCCGTTTCTTGGCATTCCTAATCTAAAAAATCTTTTTAATCCGGGAATATCATTTAAACTCTTTTTAAATTCGAAAAATTCTTTTACAAAGGTATCAGCATCAACTTTTATTTTTTCTTTTAAATAATTTTCAGTCATTGGTTTATTTCCAGGCAATCTCCCTCTTTGCAATAATAAAGTTTTGAAAGTTTCTTCATCAATTTCTCCCCAAGTAGCATAATCTTTTATTTTCTGCAGAACTCCTTTGTAACTTCTATTGCCGTCAATTACAACACAGCCATTTTTTCTGAATAATCTTAATCTTTTAAATGCGTTTTCCACACCGCTATTAATATCAATTATTCCCCTAATCCTGACTATCGCTATTTTCTTACTTTCCATTTTGCAATCTTCCTTCTACTACTCCACCGATTTTAATATAATCCTTAGATACTCTAACTCTGCTTAGTTTGCTTAATGCATTAAAACAGGCCATCATTAAATTTATCTTGCTTTTTGTTTGGCTGTTTGTTTTTGAATAAACATTTTGAATTCCAGCTAGTTCCAGCATCTTTTTACATTCTTTCTCAACACAAAGACCTACACCTTCAGGAGCAGGCATTAATCTAATTTCAGAACTTCCGCATTTTCCAAACACTTTGAAAGGAATACTATTTGTCTGTCCCTTTCCGCCTTCCCAGCTTCCATTGCCCCTCACAATCATTTGAACATTAAGTTTAGCTTGCCTTGTTGCTTTCTCTCTTGCAGGCATTGTTTCTTTACTCTTTCCCTTTCCAATTCCAATAAAACCATCTCTATTTCCAATAATAACCATCGTAGCAAATTTAGGTTTGTTTCCTTCTTTGGTTTTTTTCTGGGTTTGTCTCCAAATAGTCCTTTTACCCCCGCCAAATTTACCTTTGCTTTGGCCAATGTCTATCATTGCAATTTCTAAATTAGGAAGTAAACAATCAACAATCTCAGCTTCTAGAATATTTCCGCCAACATCTAAGATTTCCTTTAAGTCTTTTATTTCTCCGCTTTTCACTTTTTTACCCAATTCTGTCTTTGGCTTCCAAGCATCTTTGTTAAACTCCTTCTTTACTATATTCTGTTGGTTTCTCCTTTCTGACATTATTTTTTGCCTCCGATAATTTTAATTTTAACTCCCTCGAACTCTGCTTTTCTATCCTCAGAGTATAATCTTGATTCATTTGGTAAAACCTCTTCAGAGCAGGGAATATTCAGTCCGCTGTCTATAGCTCCTTTAACAGCAGCATATTGAACAGAGCCGCTTAAAGATTTGCCTAATCCAAGATCCACTATAGCTCCCTTCACACCCTTTTCTTTAGATAATTTTCCGCATAATAATCCAGTTAAATAAGCTGCCGCAAGATTGCCATTATGTCCTTTCCAGCCATATTCCCTTAGGGAGTTACTGTGGGTAGTTACTATGATTCTATCTCCATCAGGTTCATATTGAATTACTTGTAATAAAATATTATTTAGTGCTTTTCTAATTACCAATCTTTCTTTCCCAGATTTAAGTAATGCTAATCTTCTCTTATAATCTGTTTTTCCGTTTCTTTTTCTTTTATAAGGTAATATTACAAGTTTTTTCATTTTTCTTTAACCATCCTGTGTTCTGTAATGTATAATTTTATGTGCCTCTTACTTCTAAAATATCCACCTTTAGATTTAAGTATTAAATTCCTGTAATCTTTATTTTCTAATTTTCCTTTCTCTTTTAATCCTCTTAAAAAGGTTCTTAATATCCTTATTTTTCTAACCCAGAGTCTTTTAGGATTTGATCTTGCCTTTTTTGTTCCAGTTTTACTTCCAGGCCCCTTTCTGTTTCCTTTTCTCTTCTGTATTCTTATAATTCTTGCTCTTGCTCTTGACTGTGAATTTTTAGCTTTCTTTGAGATTACTTTATTTTTTACCAAAGATCTTATATCTGATTTCGTAATTGCCTCTTTAATTTCATCTAATTTATCAACATCAAATTTAACTTTATTAATTCCAATACCTAAAACTTCTGCAGCAATCCTTTTTTGTGTTGTTAGTTTCATTTTTGTTTAGGCGCAGTTGCCCTGTGGATATTTTGAGATTTATTCACTTTTTCTACAGCAGCTACATTCGTTCCTTGTTTTATTTCATTGACAGTTTTTTTAGCATCTTCCCTATCTTCCTTCTTTTTCTCGTCTTTTTTCTCCAATTCTTTCTTTGTTTTATCCTTTTTCTGAAGTTTAGCTTTTTTCTCTAATTTTCTCTTATTAAATTCCTCCTCAACATCTTTCAAAAATTTATCTAAGTTAGGAACATTTAAGATAGTAAGTCCCTTTTCTTTTGCTAGTTTTACAATTTCAATTTTCTTTCTCAACCCGACTTTTCCACTGATCATTAATTTTCCTTCTGTTATATCCCCAATAGATTTAATCATTGTAAATTTTTCTCCGCCCCTAATACTTCTAGGACTTCTATATCCTTGGCTTGGAGTTCTTTGGTGGCCTTTCTTATTAAGTCTCAATTTGGAATGCAAGCCCTTTGGTTTTCTCCATTTAATTTTAAATTTATCAGCCCTATTAGTGTCCTGTCTGATAAACTTAATCTTCCTATTCCTTGCAACAAGTTTTAAGTCCATTTTAATGGATTAATTTTCCCCCCTTGTCTATCATGAAAATTCCATCTTGAAAAACTCTTTTGTCCCTATTACTTATATTTGTAGATTTTTCGATATTAGCACTTGTTTGTCCGACAAATTCTTTGTTATATCCATCAACAACTATTAAATCACCATCAATATTAACTCTAACCCCATCCATTATTTTTGCAGTTCTTGGTTTTTTCTCTCCGAGAAAATTACTTATTATAATTTTATTGCCTTTAACTTCTGCACTCATAGGGAAATGCCCAGAGCATATTTTCAATTTATATGTGAAGCCATCCTTTACTCCCTTTAGCATATTAGTTATATGTGCAGAGAATACCCCCATTATAGATTTCTCACTTTTCGTAGCGGATTCACAGCTTAAAACAATATTATCCCCTTCAATCTTTAATCCTACTTTAGGATAGTGGAAAGATCTTTTATTTTCCCCTCTTTTCCCGTTTACAATTAATGTTTTTCCATCTAACTTAACTTTAACACCTTCTGGAATTTCCACAGTATAAATTAAATCTTTGTGCATTTTAGTAAACGTAAGCGATTAATCTTCCTCCTATTTTCTTTTCTTTAGCCTCTTCGTGGATCATTAGACCTTTTGGTGTGGAAACAATTAAGAATCCAAATCCTCTAGCTGGCAAAAATCTTTTCTCGAATTTTTCGTAATTATCTTTCTTTACAGAAAATCTGGGTTTAATAACACCGCACCGGTTAATATTCCCCAATAGGTTAATCCTTAAGAATTCGCCCCTGCTAGTTTGTAAAGGAGTATAGTCTCCTATATATAAGTGAGATTTCATAATATCTAACACTTTCTTAATTAATTTTGAAGATATTTTTACTTCTATCTCTTTCTTTCCTGTATTCTCATAATTAACTATTGATGCTAATACATTTGCCAACGGATCATTTAATGCCATTTTAATTAAACCTCTGGAAGCCTATCTTTTCAGCTATTTCCCTAAAACAATGTCTGCATATATGGAGTCTGTATTTGCTAATATGTCCGCCATTTCTTCCACACCTTTTGCATTTGTGTTTAGCAATTCCCGTTTTCCTTTCTTTGGGTTTGTTATGTTTCTTATACTTAGCCAATTTCACAGGTTTTACTTTCAATTGCTTGAACACTTTTCTATAGTCGCTAGTTGTCATTATTCCTCCACCTCGACATTGTACTTTTCTTTCATGAACTTGATTGTTTCTTCAGTAGTAATTTTGCTTTTATTCCCAACTTTTGATTTTTTAACAGACCTCTTTGTTATGCTATATCCCGGTCTTTCTAATGTAACCGAAACTTGTAGCCCTATAATGCCTATTTCTGGATTATATCTCGCCCCAGGAATTTCAATATATTCTGGAACTCCAAATGTCATTGTTCTTCCGCTAAATTGTGACTTCTTTAGTCTCATCTTTATAGCAGCAAGCAGGTCTTTAAGCATACTTACCTTATCCTTTCTTAATGTAACTAAACATCCAACCGCCAATCCGGGTCTAACATTCCATGTAGGGATTCTTTTTTGTGTAACTGTCTGTATCGCCTTTCTTCCACTAAGACTTTCTAAAAGGGTTACTGCTTTGTCTAATGTATCCCCTCCCTGACCGACACCAATGCTCAAACTTATTTTCTCTATCCTGATTTCTTGCATCTTATTCATCTTGTTTTAATATTTATCATTGGTTTATCCTTTCCGATAACAAATCCAAATTTCTTCATAGTTTGATATTTCTCTTTGCCATCAGCAAAAATAACTTTATTACTATCAAAAATATCTACCTTACCAACCATTCCGACATGTTTACCGCCGGTAAGATAAATTGGAGCCCCTTTCTCAAATTTAAGAACTTCTTTTATTTTTTTATCTTTGATAATTACACTATCTCCTGTTTTTATCTCTTTATTGTCAGTTATTAAGTTTTCACCTGTGCTAAAATTCAATTGGACTTTGTTTTTGCCAAGAATTGTTTTGTTGTAAACTTGATATAAAACCAGGGTATCCTTCTTATCTATTTTATCTAAGTAAAACTTGCCCCTATTATTATATAACAACCTGTAGTTTTCTTCAGGAAGCTCAATAACATCAAATATCCCAACAGGGAACTTGCGGTCTTTTCTAACTTTCCCATTAACTTTAATCTCGCCTAAAGCTAAAATTTTCTTAATTTCTCTGCTAGTTTTCGCATAACCAAGTATATCTATAAATATAACACTTAATGGCATACTGTCTTTTAAAGAATGATTTCCTGAGTTAGGTCTTGTAATCCATACTTTTTTCTTCCTTTCAATAGGCCATGTTCTTGGTGCATTAATATTTTTCAAATGTTTTTTACTCATTTTTTACTCCTGTTGTTTTCTTATTTTTGTTCAATATCTCCTGCCTCTTTTTGTCACCTAGATTTAATTCTGTGATAATTAGATTTGAAGGATGAATCGGATAATAGGCCTTGCTTCCATCTCTCTTAGATCTATGAACTCCCTCAACATAAACCCTTAATAATTTGGTTAAAACTTTTTCAACAGTTCCGCTATGGTTCTTGAAATTTCCTCTCACTACCTTTACTTTGTCCCCTTTCCTTACAGTAATATTCCTCTTTGAATATTTTTTAGTTAATTCTTTGGATAATCTACTCGATAACATTTTTCTTTTAATGTGTAATGGAGCATTAGCCGCATATTTCCTTTGTTTATTCGGTTTCTTACTTCCTTTCCATGCTCTTGAAAATTTTGCTTTCATACAATACTGCTAGCTAACTTAGCTATCCCTCCCCATTTTTCTGCAGCTTCTTTTGCAATAGGCCCTTTCAAAATAGTTCCTTTTGGTGTTCCCCTTTCATCTTTTAATACAACTGCTGCATTATCTTCAAATTTAATTCTTGTACCATCAGCCCTTCTATACTCTTTCTTCTGTCTCACAATTATAGCATTTACAATAGTTTTTCTCATTCCAGGAACTCCAGCTTTTACGCTCGCAGTTATATAGTCTCCAACACCTGCAGCAGATCTTCTACCCTTTATTGTTTTATGCCCCCTTACAGACATAATTGAAATTCTCTTAGCCCCGGAATTATCGCATGTTGGAATTATTGAGCCAACAGGCAGGGATTTTACTATATGTGCTTTAGTTGCTTTCATTTTCTATGATTACAAAGTGTTTTGTTTTGCTTAATGGTCTGCATTCAGCAATTTTCACGATGTCTCCTTCTTTTACCTCGATTGAATCAGGAATGTGAACTTGAATTTTTGATAACCTTTTTTCATACCTTTCATATTTTCTTAAATAAAGTGTTCTTTCCCATTCTACTACAGCTGTTTTTTGTGCTTTAGCAGACTTTACTCTACCAACAAATATCCTTCCATGTGTTGTGATACCTATTTCGTTTTTTGTTTTCATTTTATTCTTTTTTTCAACCTGTCTTCAGGCCTCCCAACCAAAAGATCCCCTTTAACTTCAAAGGTTTCTTCGTTGATTGTTATGTGAAAGATGCTTTGATCCTTGACTAATTTTTTTCCATTGTCCAATACGAACATATTTTTCGTTTCATCAATAATTTTGCCTTTCAAACCGACAAGGCTTTTATTTTTTGACTCAACAACCTCTAAGTTTCCGCCTATGAACTCATATTTGATGAAGTCCCCTTCTTTCATCTCTTCTCCCTAATTCTTATTTCCCTGATTGAACCTTCATTAAACCCAAGTTTTACAAGCTCTTCTTTTACGCCGTCAACATGATCGCCCTGCAATTCAATTACTCCACCCTTTGCAGTTCCGCCGCATGCAAACTTTGACTTGAGTTTTTTTGAAAGATCCTTCAAATCAATCTCTTTAGGATCAATGCCTTCAATAATAGTGGATATTTTTCCAAACCTTTTCTTTTCCTGCTTTACTATTATCTCCTGATCTTCTTTTGCTATATCTTCCCTAATTGAGAGTTCTTTAGGCAGTCCAGTGATAGGGTCTATTTCACTCATTTCTTTTGCTCTTTCACCTCCTCAGTTTTTTCCTTTTTGAATGTGATTAATCTCGCTATATTTCTTTTAATTGCCCTTACCTGTCCTGGGTTTTCAGGAGGAGTCCCTGTCGAAATCTGAGTGTTCGCTTTCATCAATACTTTTCTTAGCTCTTCTAATCTTTTATCTATATCTTCTCTACTCAGTTTTCTTAGCTCTTCCACTTTCTTCATCTTTCTTCTCCTTAGTTTCTTTTTTCTCTTTGGCTTTCTTCTTAACAACGATTTTTTCTTCAACCTTTTCTTCAACCAATTCTGGTTTCTGTTCTATAATTTTTACATCATCCGGTAGTGTGAATCCCGGCGGCATAATATTAACACTAATACCAACAGCACCAGATTTTAGGAATGCAGTAGATCTTCCCCTTATAACATACTTGTCAGACACATAACCGCATTTTTTTAGATAACCATCCATAAATCTCCAAGTCTTTGCTCTAGAGCTTGGAATCTTACCCGCGATAACTATTTCAGCACCTAAAGCACCAGCATCAATAATTGATTGTAATGTTTTATAACCAACAGATTTAAACCTCTGCGGTCCGAATTTCTCTAAAGTATAAGCTATTTTCTCAGCAATAGATTGAGCATCAAAATAAGGATTATCAATTTCTCCTATCTCAATTTGAGGATTCTCCATCTTAAATTTATTTTTCAAGGTATTTGTTAATTTTCTAATATTCTCTCCCTTTCTACCCACAACCAAACCCGGTCTTGAAGTATAAATAGTAATTTTATCTCCCAAAGGTGTTCTTTGTATCTTGGTGTGGCTATATCCTGTTTTATTAAATTCTGAAGCGATGAATTCTTTTATATGAAACTCCTTCATCTTTTGTGATAATATATTCCTTTCAATCATTTTTTACTTTCCTTTTTCTTTTTGCTTTCTTTAACAGCTAGCTTAATATGAGTTCTTTTGGTTTTTATTCTCCTTATTCTTCCAGGATGCCAGTTTCTGACGCCAATATTTGCCATAGCCTCAGAGATAATTAATGGGGTCCCCAAGCCTAAATTTTTAGCATTGGCCTCTGCATTTTTTACTAGTTTTAAAATATACTCAGAAGCTTTCATTGGAAATCTACCACTCGCAATCTTTCCTTTTCTATGTCCTACATTTTTATTGTATCTTTTGAAAGGAACTGCGATTTTACCCTTGATTACTCCCTCTAACAATTTCTTGGATTCCTCAACAGTTTTGTATCTGATAAAATTACATATCTCAACAGATTGTTTTGTGGATATTGGTAATCCCCTTCCGAATGCAGTCGCAATTTCTTTAGTCATTTTATCTCACTGAAACAGCAGAGCTTGATTTTGTAGCCCCGACTCCTGGAGCGGAATGTGTTACTCTGTTTCTTGTTAATACGAATTCTCCTAAATATCTCCCCAGCATCTCCTCATTAATCATAATTTCAACAAAGTTTTTGCCATTATAAACTGAAATTCTCTTTCCGATCATACTTGGAACTATAATCATATCTCTTAAATGGGTCCTAACTGTTTTCTTGCTTTCCTTCAGACTCTCTAAAAATTTTTTTTGTTCTTCATTTAATCCCCTCTTCAAAGATCTTCTTTGTCTGGAAGGAATTAATTTAAAGAAGTCGTTTAAACTAAGCACCTTTAATTCCTCTATTCCCTTTCCGTAAAATTTGAATTCTCCCGGCATTAGTTTTTACCTCCTCTTCCTGTCTTCCTAGCCCTAATCATACCCACTTTTCTTCCAGGCGGTGCATTCTTTGGAGCAATGCTACTTGATTTTCCACCATAGGTTGGTCCACCTCTACCGGAACCAAATGGATGATCTGTAGCATTCATTGCACCAGCACTAGTTCTTGGGTATAATTTATTCTTAGCTTTCATCATAAAATACTTCTTACCTGCCTTCAAGATCGGTTTTTCAGCTATTCCTGCACCTGCAACTAATCCTATTGTAGCTCTGCAATCCGGATTAAATTGTTTTATTTTTTTTGATGGCATTTTTATCGCAATTAAATCTTTTGATTTAGTGTCAATCTTTGCAAAACTTCCCGCAACTCTGACAAATTTGCCTAAATCCCCAGGAGCTTTTTCTATATTATAAATTTGAGTTCCTTCTGGAATCTTTTTCAAAGGTAAAGTATTCCCTTCTTTTAGAGAAGCATTAATCCCAGAACTTATTATTTGGCCTGCATACATTCTCTCACCAGCCACAATGTAAATTCTTTCACCATCTTCATATTCTATCATCGCTAACGGAGCATTATGTCCTCTGCAATCAACTAAATCTATTACAATCCCGTCTATTTTATCTTGTCTTTCTTTATCATCATAAGCCCTATGTCTAACTCTACCCATATAATTGAAACTAGGCACCTTATATCTTGGACTTCCCCTACCCCTATGCTGCGAAATAATTCGTTTACCCATTTTACATTAATCCCAACCCTGTAGCTACATCAATAGCAGGAGTTTCAGCTGATAATTTAACATAAGCTCTCTTCTTGCCTTCAAAATCATTTAATGTGCGGACACTAACAACTTTAACATTGAAAAGTTTTTGAACAGCATCTTTAATATCTGCTTTGCTTGCTTTTTTATCTACTACAAATAATAATTTATTCTCGCTTTCAAGCAATCTGACTGCCTTTTCTGTTGAAAGCGGGTTTTTAATAACTTCGAAAGGCTCCATTTTTATTTTTTATCCTCCACTTTAACAATATTATTAGTATACAATTTTTCATTTCTTAATCTTTCAATTGCATCCTCGCTCCATATAATTAATCTTCCAGGCACACAACCAGGTGCTAATTTTTTAGCATTCAAACTCGTAACATCAGATACCTCAATTCCTTGTAAATTTCTTCCAGCTTTCTCTAAAGAACATTCCTTTGAAACAACAAGCAAAGGACCACATTTAATTCTGTATTTCCTGCCTCTGTTTTTTCCCTTCCCGGCCCTTACTTTTTTCACGTTTATTCTTTCCATCTCTTTTTCTAAACCTAATTTTATTAAAACATCTTTAACATTTTTTGTCTTATCTAGAGATTCAAATTTAGACTCTACGATAATAGGAATAGCATTAGGAAGGACATGCCTTTTCTCAACATATTCTTTTAATAAGCTGGCAGCCAAAGCAGATCTTATTGCTTTTCTCCTTTCCTTAATATTTATTTTTTCATCAAATATTTTAATTGCCTTCGGAGGATGAGCTCTTCTTCCCCCCACAGTTCCGGGAGCAAATGCACCTTGCCATCCAAATTGTCTACCCCTTCTCCAAATAATTTTTCTTGGAACCCTTGAAATACCATGACCATAACTTCCCCTATAATTCCTTCTTCTCTTTGATAGTTTTGCAGAACTTCTTTGTCCAGCCTTCGGCATTGCACCATAATTCTGTCTTTCTTTGCTTTCAATTGATAGCACAGCTCTTTTTATTAAATTAGGATGAATTTCTTCATTAAATTGGATAGGTAATTCTATTTCTTTGCCTGCTTTTCCTTCCAAATTAAATATTTTAGCTTTCATTGTTTAGACATTAAACTTATTTTTGTTATTTCCGGAGTTATTGCTAATTTCTTTTTTGGCCTCATTGGTTCTACAAACCTTATCAGTCTTTTTTTAACTCCAGGTAAGGAGCCTTTAATTAAAACATAATCATTTTTAACTTCACCATATCTCAAGAATCCGCCCTTTGGGTTAATTTCTTCTATTTTATTGCTAATCTTTAGAACTAATTTATTAAATTCAGTTCTTGTATGATATCCCATCTGACCTGCATGTGCAACCCTATACATCATATGTTGTTGCCCTTTCCATCCGCCTAATGAACCCGGACCCCTTTTAACTTTCTCTGATTTTTTTTGTCTAAGATTAACGCCAAATCTTTTAACAGGTCCTTGGAAACCCTTAGCCTTTGAAACAGCATGAATATCAACTAATTGACCTTCTTTCAAAATATCTTGAACTTTGATTTCTTTTTCTAATAATGATTTTCCAAAGTGAATATCCCCGCTGATTCCCACTTCAAACAACTCCGGTTTTTTCTTCTTTCCAATTAATTTTGGTTGAGTATAAACTGCCAATCTTAATTCATCAGCTTCTGTCGGGTTTTTTTCTTTAATTTTTTTAGGAATAGTTATTTTTCTAGCCAGTTCTTTATCTAAATTTTTTGCTAAAATCTCTCCATTTAATTTTAATCCATAAGGAGTTTTTTTATAGAATCTTAAAGAAAAAGGTTTTAATGGCGGGCATTCCACAACAGTCGCAGACACTGTAATTATTTGTCCTTTTGTAGTTGAATTAGAATTATCTTTTAATCTTACGTGAGTCATACCGGCTTTATATCCTGCAAATCCAAGTAATTTACTTCCATCTACCTTAGACCAAGAACGAACTCTCGGATAAATTCTTCGAGCTCTTTTCCTCGGCCAAAATTGCATACTTCCACGTCTTGGACTTCTGGGTTTTGGCATCCTCTCCTGCTATCGCATCCTATAAGGGTGTGCGATTATCTTGTAGCATCCAGCTACTCTTCCGAGAATAAGCGGAAATTTTTGTGCTACACGAGCAACGCTCAATTCTACGAAAACTAATAATGATTGAAAATTAGGTGTTTATAAATATATCGATAGAATTTTTATTTATCAAAAAATATATATTCGTATTGAATATTTTTAAGATATTATGACCAATAAAATTGCAATCGTATCTTCTGGAGGAGGAATGAGCTGCAGTTATTCTTCTGGTGTTATGAAAGCTTTGGTTGAAAAATATAAATTCACTAATCCGGATATTGTAGTTGCAGCATCAGGTAGTTCCGGAGTTTTAACTTATTATGTTTCTAAACAATACAAGCCTATGGTAAATATATGGTGTGATTATCTAACTAATAAAAAATTTATAAACCCATTGAGATTCTGGAAAATTATTAACGTAGACTATCTGATTGATGCTGTTCTTGGAAATAAAGAAAAATTAGATGAATCTGTGGTAAAATACTCAAAAACTAAATTATTTATCCCGGCAATTAATATAAAAACTGGAGAAGTTAAATACTTTTCAAATAAAGATAATATTTTAGAAGCATTGAGGGCAAGCAAGGCAATGCCATTAGCATATAACAAATATGTGAAAATAAAAAATGAAAAATATTGTGATAGCTCAATAAGTTCATCTATTGAAATGAATATTTTAAAAGCCATTGAATTAGGAGCAAAAAAAGTAATAGCCATAGATACAAGAAACCTAAACAAAACACTGCTATATAATCTATGGTTATACTCAAGAAATAGTTTATTTAAAAAAAATTATAATACCTCAAAATCTAAAATTAACGAATTCAACCTTCCTAAAGGGATAGAGTGCTTATTTTTAAAATATAATAAAAATTACGGAACATTTAGAAACACAAAAGAATTTTTAAAAGTATCAATCGATAAAGGATATAAAGACGCAGTTAATAGTAAAGAATTAAAAAATATTATTTCATCTTCTTAGTAACATCCATCTTCTCTCCGCATTTGCTGCATTCAAATCTAATAGTATCAATAGTTTCTTTTTTTCCAGTTTCTTCATCTATCCTTTGAAGTTTTTTTCTCTTAAAAGAGGTTTTTACTTCATCATTGTTTTCACATTTCGGACAGGTATATTTTATGTTAATGTCCAAAGAATCCTCATATTTTTGCTTATCAACAGTATGATTGCATTCAGGACATACATATATATCCGCCCTTATTTTTGGTTTTCCAGTTTTTTCATCCCTAGGTTTTCCCATCAAACCTTTACCGCATTCAGGACAATTCTCTTTGAATGCCCAGGCTTTTATTTTTCCTTTACCGACATTCCTATTAGTAAAATATATACATTCATCCATGCTTTTAGGTTCTCTTAAGCTCATTTTACAGTATCATTAGCAGTGTACTCTTCATAGTCTTCGGGAAGCCAATCTTGCTCTCTTGCCACATCTACAACTTCTTTTGTATTTTTGCCTAAATTAACAACCCACCCGCTAAAATCTTCTAGAAATCCTTTTCTATCTTCAGAATTTTCTTTTAAATTATATCCTTTATCCGCAACTATCATATACCCACCAATAACTAAAAATGCAACAATTAAGATAGTTATCTTATTCATATGATTATTAAATAATGTAAGATTAATAAATATTGTGGTCATAGAAAAAATAAAGCCCTGTGGTGTAGCTGGACAATCATACGAGACTCTGGATCTTGTGACCCAGGTTCGAATCCTGGCAGGGCTATTTGCGTCAATAGTATAGTGGTTAGTATTCGGGCTTCCCAAGAGCAATTCAGAAAAAGCCTGAGACCGGAGTTCGAATCTCCGTTGGCGCATTTCAAAACCTTTATATAAATAGGTTCTGACTTTTAGAATATGACAAAATTTTACATTACAACACCAATATATTATACTAATTCACACCCACATGTTGGCAGTGCGTATACTACAATAGCTGCTGATGTTCTGGCTAGATGGAACAAGCTTAAAGGGAATGATGTTTTTTTCCTAACTGGAACGGATGAACATGGCCAAAAAATTCAGGAAGCAGCTGAAAAAGAAGGAATACCGCCAAAAGAATTTGTAGATAAGATTGCTGAAGAGTTCAAATCAAGTTTTAAAAAATTAAATCTAATCAATAATAATTTTATTAGAACTACAAATCCATTTCATGAAAAAGAAGTCAAAAAAATATTACAAGAGCTTTATGATAATGGATTCATCTACAAGGGGAATTATGAATCTTATTATTGTGTTGGGTGCGAACAATATTTAACAGAATCGGATTTGATAGACGGTAAATGTAGTATCCATAAAACCGTTTCTGAGTTAAGAAAAGAAGAAGCATATTTATTCAAGCTTTCAAAATTTGGCGGACAATTAAAAAAATTAATCAAATCGGGAGAATATAAAATATTACCCATAGAAAAAAGAAATGAAGTATTATCTTTTTTAGAAACAGGATTAAAAGATATATCTATTTCAAGATTAAAAGAGAAAATCTATTGGGGAATTGAACTCCCATTCGATAAAAACCACACTTGTTTTGTTTGGGTGGATGCATTTTGGAATTATATCACAGGATTAAAAGAAAAAAATCAATTTGAAAAATTCTGGCCTGCAGATGTTCAATTAATGTCGAAAGATATATTGAGAGTCCATGCCACGATTTGGCCGGCATTATTATTGGCAACAGGAAACAAATTACCAAAGACATTGCTCATTCATGGTTATTTTACAGTTAACGGACATAAAATGTCAAAATCATTAGGCAATGCAATCTCTCCAGATTATATAATCAAAAATTACGGTGCAGACGCATTAAGGTATTTCTTGATGAGAAACATTCCATTTGGACAAGACGGAGATTTTTCAGAAACTTTATTGGTTAAAAGGTTAAATAATGAACTAGCAAATGATTTAGGAAATTTAGTAAGCAGAGTCTTAACATTAATAGAAAAAAATTTTCCAGAAGGATTGAAAAAATCAGATATAGATAAAGACTTAAGTTCTAAATTAAATCTAGAAAAAATTAATTCTTCAATTGATAATTTTGAGTTGCATAATACATTAAATGAAATCTGGAAATTTATCAATGAGTGTAATAGACATATCAATCAGGAAAAGCCTTGGGAATTAGAAGACAAGGAAAAACAAAAGCATCTTTACTCTTTAATAGAATCTATCAGAATAATTTCTATATTACTAAGTCCGTTCATACCAGAAACTTCAGATAAAATAAATAAACAATTAAATGTAAAACCTGGAAACTTAAGTGATATTAAATTTGGGTTAGTTAAGGAATATAAAGTTAAAAAAGAAGGAATATTATTCAAGAAAAGGGACCAAAAAGAAGAACCCCCTAAAAGTTCTCACTTCGAAGATTTAGATTTAAGAGTTGCCAAAATTAGAGAGATTAAAGATCATCCAAATGCCGATAAATTATATATTTTAAAACTAGATTTGGGGAAAGAAGAAAAACAAATTGTTTCTGGATTAAAGTTAGCTTATAAAAAAGACGATCTAAAAGATAAAATGATTGTAATGATTAACAATTTAGAATCCTCAAATATAAGGGGAGTAGAAAGTCATGGAATGCTGCTAGCAGTCGAAGATGATAACCAAAAATTATCCTTATTAACAACTAATAAAAGCAAACCAGGAGATAAGGTTTACATAGACCAGCCAAACTCTAAACCATTAAAAGAAATAAAATTTAATGATTTTAAAAAATTAAAGCTGATAACAAAAAACAATAAGATTTATTACCAAGATAAACAACTAAAAACTAATAAAGAAGATATCTCTCTAGATAAGGAGATGCCTGACAATTTAATAGTCGAATAAAGGAGGTGCTAATTTGACAGAAAAAGGAATGCCATCAAATCTCAGAGGGTACACTCTAGAAAAAGAGGGCGGAATGGGTATAATAAAAAAGTTAATCTTGATTATTGTTGTAGTTTTAGTTTTGTTGTACTTTTTCAAAAGAGTCTGGTTTGATTTGATAGTCAATTACGTTTTAAACCTATTTTAATATTCTTGGAAAGATATTAAGCGGTGCAACAATATTTAAAAATCTGAGAATTTTAGTTTAATTATAATGAAGAAGGATATACCACCATTCTTGATAAGAATCGGATTAGGAATTGTTGTCTTATGGTTTTCAATTAATCAAATCTCAGATCCAACAAAATGGGCTTTTTTAGTTCCTAATTATATGAATTTTCTAAATCCTGCAGATGTTATTTATATCAATGCTGCATTAGAGGCAATTATAGGGACTCTTCTCATCTTTGGGTTGTTCACAAGGGTAATAGGATTAATATTTTCTCTGCATTTAATCCCAATAATCCTATCTTTGGGATATGGACCAGTAGCTGTTCGGGATTTTGGATTGCTTATGGCTTCTCTTTCTTTAGTATTCTCGGGAAGTGGAAACTTTACTTTAGTTAATTTTATAAAAAGAAAGTCTTAATTTCTGATAAAATGAAATACATATTATTTTTAGGAATTTTATTAATTATTCTATCCGGTTGCTCTTCAGAGAGTAATGAAGTGACAGGGGATGTTGTAGTTATGGTGCCGAAAGGGGAAGTGGCCAAAGACGAATTTATAATATCAGAAGTGTCTTCGCACAATTCAAAAGAATCATGTTATACAATTATAGATTCTAAAGTTTATAATTTAACTGAATGGATTGGCAAACATCCCGGTGGGGAAAATGCTATTTTAAAAATATGCGGATTAGATGGAACTTCGATATTTAGGGCCCAGCATGATAATAACCCCAAACAAGTAAATCAATTAGAAGAATTTTTCATAGGAAATTTGGTATAATGGGCCTGCGCGAATTTGAATCGCGGACCCCTACCTTATCAGAGTAGTGCTCTAACCAGGCTGAGCTACAGGCCCTTAGAGAGAATTAATGTCGACTTCACCTTTTAAAACCTTTCGTTAAGAATTAAACGCTTAAGGTAGGAAATAGAAAAATATATAAATCATTGATACTTTAATATTTTATGAAGAAAATACCCCATAAGTGGAGAAAATTTTCTAAAGAAAAACGTCTAAATATACCTTTAGAATATTTTAATATTCCTGAAAAAGAAATAAAAAGAATAAGAAAAATTAGTAATACTAAAAAAAAATTAATTGAATCTGCAAGACTTCAATATGAATCTTTTGGGAATATACATGCAGATTTAACAGCATGGCTTGCAGGTTATGCAAGTGACATTATTGTAAGATCTAGATTTGGATCAACTCAAAAACTAAGAAATTTTTTCATAAAACCTAATCAAATAGATAAAAGATTTAACCCAACTTGGCAAGACAAGAGAAGAAATATTAAATTACCTTCTGAAATGAGTGAATATTTAGCAGAGGAGTGTGGTATACATGTAGGGGATGGTAATTTGTATATAGGACACAATTCTAAAAACGTAGGAAGCTTAAGCCATAGATATAGTATAAATGGAGATTTAAGAGATGAGTACACTTATCACACTGAATATATCGCAAAATTAATGGAACAAATTTATAATTGTAAGGGATACTTTGCAAAAAGAACCAATAAGAATTCAATTGAATCTGTTTATAAGTCAAGAGTAATCATAGAATATAAAAGAGACATATTAAAATTTCCAATAGGACCAAAAACAAATATACTAATACCAAAAACCATTTGTGGAAATAAAGAATTTGAAAAAAGATGTTTATGTGGAATATTCGATACAGATTTCACGCTTGATAATATGATGATATTAAAGGGCAGAATGGCTAGTAAAAAATTATTAAAACAAATATGTAAAATCTTATCAAAACACAAAATCAATTATGGTTATAAAGATTATAATAATTATGGTTATATAAGAATAATCAAGGATTCAAGCTTAAAAATACTTGATGAGTGGAAATTAAATAATGAAAAACATACCTCTAAATATTCCATATGGAAAGAAGTTAAAAAGTATTTTCCATTTACAAGTACTCCAGAGAGGTTAGCTTTCCTAGATAACAAATTAAATTTAGATGATTTAGAAAAAATTACAGAAACTAGACGAAAAGAACTACATAAAAAAATAAAAGCGC
>JAGVZL010000022.1 GCA_018302505.1 Candidatus Woesearchaeota archaeon
ATATACTTTCTACCACAAAAATCCTTTTATATTTTCTTTATTTTTAATTATCAATGATAATAGGTATTACTGGAACATTAGGTGCAGGAAAAGGAACTGTTGTTGAATTTCTGAAACAAAAAAGGTTTATTCATTTTTCAGTAAGGGATTTTTTAACAGAAGAAATAAAGAGAAGAAATTCCGAAATTAACAGGGATAATATGTTGATAGTAGCTAATGATTTAAGAGAAAAATATTCGCCAAGTTACATAGCGGAAAAATTGTACGAAAAAGCTAAACATGAAACAAAAAATTGTGTTATAGAAAGCCTAAGGTCTGTTGGGGAGATTGAATCTTTGAAGAATAAAGGGACATTTTACTTAATAGGTATAGATGCCGATATCAAAATAAGATATGAAAGAATAATACAAAGACAAAGTCATTTAGATAATGTAACTTTCGAAGAATTTGTAGAAGATGAAAAATTAGAAACAACTTCTGAAGACCCGAATAAATCTAATGTAATAAAATGCATTAAACTGGCGGATTTTAAAATAGAAAATAATGGAACTTTAGAAGAATTAAGTAAGGAAATTGATAGAATCTGTACTGAAATTAAGACTAAAAGTCCAAGACCCAGCTGGGATGAGTATTTTATGGAAATTGCAAAAACCGTGGCATTAAGAGCAACATGCGACAGAGGTAAAAGTGGTTGTGTAATTGCTAGAGATAAAAGAATTTTAGTTACCGGTTATGTTGGAAGCCCGATTGGTGTGCCTCATTGTGATGAAGTAGGTCATCAGATGAAAACTATGATTCATGAAGACGGCTCGCAGACCCAGCATTGTGTAAGAACAACACATGCAGAACAAAATGCTATTTGTCAGGCAGCTAAAATAGGCGTTTCAATAGATGAAGCAACAATTTATTGCAAAATGACTCCATGCTCTACTTGTGCTAAAATGATAATAAATTCAGGAATAAAAAGAGTTGTGGCCGAAAAAGATTATCATGCAGCTGGCGATTCAAAAGAACTGCTTGAAAGAGCTGATGTAGTTTTAGAAATCTTAGGCAAAGTTGAAAAATATGAAAATCAGTAAACTAATTAGGGAATCTTATATGGTGTTTAGAAATGTAACGCTCCCTATGATCCTCTTCAAAAATATAATGCTCCCCATCATAACGAACTAATACTCCAGTATAAATTTCATGCGGGGTTAATATCTCTATTGTAACTTTCTCTCCTATTCTTTTTTCCAAAGGTTTAACACTTTCAGTCATTTTAGCTCAATAATTTTATCTCTTTTACCTTGTCTTTTAAATATTTGTGTTTTAATAAGTCTCTGACAAAACTAAATACATCTTTATATTTTCTTTTCAGCTCAACATAAACTCTTCCATCATCTCTTAATAATTTATAATTCTTATATTTTCTTTTAAAGACTTTTAAATGCCCTTCTTCTTTGATAGGAGGTCCAAAATGTTTATACTTTTCATTTAATTCATTCTCTTTGATAAAATACCAGAATTTAATATTTTTATCCCATTCCCAGTCATAATTTTCAACCTCATAACCTTCATCTTTTAATCTGTCTGCAATGAAATCCAGAGCTTTCAATAATTTACTTCCGATTATATCTTTCTTGCCTTTTAAAATTTTAACACCTAAAACCAAAGCTCCTTTTAATTTTTCATCATCAATACTTTTCATTTCAAAAAAGCTTTCATTTGGGTTTCTAGAAAATTCTTTAGCTTTTTCAATAAATCTCTCAAATTTTTCCTTGCTTAAGGCCGCAGCAGTATTCCTGTTATTCTGCACAGGATCAATCACGATTAAAGGGCTCTTCTTGCTTTCATTCAGTCCATCATAATGCTTCTCAATATCTATAACTAATCCTTCTTTCCATTTTTTGGAATTCTCAATTAATTTCTCAAAGCTTCCATAATAGACAGTTAATATTTCTAAAGTATACCCGCTAAATCCTTTAATATAAGACTCAGCACCATATAATTTATTAGCCTTGCAGAAAGCTTTTGTTAATCTTATTTCATCTAATATTTTCTTTCCTTTACTTTTAACCCATTTAACATGCAACGGACTGACATCAGTTATATTTTTAGCATCTTTAGCTTTCTTAATATCTAAGATAGGAACAACCTCAAAATTATATTCTCCTTGTTTAATTTGAAAATAATCCCTGCTTCCATGAATTTTTTTAATTGAAAATTTAGCTTCTTTAAGTCTTTTCTCTAAAATTTTGCTAATATCATCTTTAGACTATTTTTTCCTTCCTTTAGTTTCAAGCTTAATTTTGAAATAAAATGTTTGGAAATATCTGAAACTGTCTTTTTCTCATTCTTATCCGGAGTTATTTTCTTTAAAATACTTAGCATGAATGAATGTAATTAATTAATAGATATAAACTTTTTGTCTTATCTTTTCATATAAAAATTTCTCTTATTTTCTTCAAATTTTTCAATAGCATATCTCAGCATAGTTCTTGGCATTTCTTTGTAATATTTATTTAGAAACTCTTCTTCCTTTTTTAAGTCTTTTTTTCCGACTTCTCTTAACATCCATCCTACAGCTTTATGAATTAAATCATGCTTATCTTTTAATAATATCTCAGCAATTTTTAAAGTATCTTCAAATTGATTATATTTAATGAATTCAAAAGTGGAAACAATAGCCACTCTTCTCTCCCATAAATTATCAGACTTAGCCAGTTTATACAAAACCTCTTTTTCTTTGTTTAATAAAAAATCTCCTACTATCCTATTAGAAGTTAAATCCACTAAATCCCAATTATTGACATAATTTAAATTTTTTAGATAGAAATTAAAAACATTTTCTTTGTCTTTTTTATATTTATCAACTAAAATCAGTAAAGCTGTTAATCTTTCTTCATGTATCTTAGATTTCAATAAAGCATTTAAGTCATTTAATTCAATCTCATAATATTTTTTAGCTATTCTCCTTTGTTCCGGCACAGTTAACCCAAGAAAAACATCCCCTTCTCCATATTCTCCCATTTTAGTTTTAAAAAACCCTTGATAGATTTTAGCTTTTTTTTTATTAGCTTTGGATTGTAATTCTTTTTTTATTTGTTTTAACATCTTACTTTACTTAGAATTTAGATTTAAAAACTTTTAGACAAGCCAGTAAAAAAGCTTAAAAACCTTGATTTATCAATAACTATAAAGAGGTTAAGCCTCTAAGGTTGTTCTTAGAGTTTTTTAAAATGAATAACCTCGCCCTAAAGGACGAGGTATCCAATAACTAAAAAATGTCAAAAAGACCAAGAACCTTGGGACTGAGAAATGTAGTGTTCAATAGTTTCACTAGTTACATTTCCAACAGACCTGAAAAATTTTCCGGGACTCCAAAAGTGTCCTTTTCTAAAGTGTCTTCTCAACCAAGGATGCTGCTTAAGAATTTTATAAGCAGAGTATCCTTTGAAAAGTTGAAGAGCTTTAGAAACACTCATAGTTCTGGGAACTTCAACAAACAAATGGATATGATCTGGCTGAACAGAGAGTTCATAAATTTCAAATCCGTGTTTGTCAGCAACTTCTCTCAAAACTTCTTCACAGAGAATTCTAAGTTTCAAAAACTTAAATGGATCTCTGGCATACTTAGGCTTCCACACAAAGTGGAAGGCATTCTGTCCTGCAGCATGTCTAAATTTTTGTATGTTCATTTTTTTATCTCCTACGCAAATTTTTTAAAGAAAGCCCACTCTACTTTAAACAAGGTTGTTGAGTGCACCAACTTCGTTGCGCACTTTTTATATTCTTTCAGAAACTTAAAAAACAATAGGAGGTACAGCTCTCCATATGCTAAAGCATATGGTATCTGATAATGTAATGAATAATATTTACAGAAGACAAGGGAAAGTTAATGAACCTTTTGAGGAATTGCTTTCTCCGGAAGGGATACCTTCTTCAGTTTTGATTAGTGGACCATCTGAATTGCCTTATCATTCAGATATAGATGAAATAAGAAAAGAATTAGGCATTTATATTTTTCAAAGTGAGCCTCTACAACCAGTACAACAAGTACATGCCATGGGAAGAAGAATGTTTACTCCTTTTAATGGAAGATGGAAAGAAGGTGATCTTGGCACATTAAAGTTAGATTTGGGCTCAGTAAGAGAAGGGGAAAGAAGGATAGAACAGTTAGTAGAAGAGCGTGTGAAATTAGCTTAAGAAATAACTTTTCTAAAAACTAAATAATACTCTGATATTCCTTATCAGAAAATATTAGATGGTCTAAAACTTTTAAATTTATTAAGTTTCCAGATTATCTTAAGAAATTAAAACAGAAAAGTTTATAAGTAAGCTCTACCTTACTGTAAGTTAAAACTTACAAGGAGGTTAAAAAATGATAGAAGTTGTAAATTTATCAAGCAAGGGGCAGTTAGTAATTCCAAAGAATATGAGAGAAGAAATGAGATTAAACCAGAAAGATAAGTTTGTTTTGGTTAATGACAAAGATACAATAATTATGAAAAGGCTGCAGGAAGAAGAGATCAAATTCAGGATGAACTCTTTGATGAAAGAATTAACTAAAGAATTTAATGAAAAGGGAATTACAAAAGAAGATTTAAGAAAAGAGATAAAATCTGTAAGGAAAGCAGGATGATTAGGATTGTAGCAGATACAAGCACATTAATTTCCGCTGTTGGATGGGAAGGCAAGCCTCAGGAGATAATGAATAAATGTTTAGATAAGAAACTTAAGCTTGTCTCAAGCCCTGAAATTTTGGGAGAAATTAGAGAAGTTTTCATGGGAAGAACAGTTAATAAAAGCAAAAGGAGGCAATACAGATGGAATTGCAGCCATAACTGGTGCTTTCTTAGGGGCTTATTTAGGCGTTGATAAGATTCCTAAAAAGTTCATGAAAATTGAAAATAAAAAGAAGTTAATTAAATTAGGGAAAGAGATTGTAAATAACTAGGAAATAATTATTTAATTTTAACAATCTTAAACTACTCAGGATATATCTAAACTAAATTTCAAACGTTAAGATTATAAATTGCACTTTCTTTTAATTTTCTATGAATTTAGATAAACAATTATGTAATCTACCTTTGATTGGGAATGCAATAGAAAGACTATATTCCTATTTTAAAAAACACATATTTTTTACTGATTTAATTCATATTTTTCTTGGACTAGGAATAGGGCTTATTATTTCAGATAAATTTCTTAATTTAGGTATTATATTTTTAGTTATTGCAATTTTAGGCCATGTATATGCTTATGTTAAAGGAGGTAAAAATGGTGCATAAACTTGAAGGAAATAAATTAATAATAGAATTAAATATGGAAAGCAAGGAATTGTCTAAATCTGGGAAAACAATAATGCTGGCAACTTCGGGAGGATTTCAATGGGAAGGAGATATTGGGATATCTTATAATATTGTGAAGAAGAAATAAATATGAGAAAGACTAATCTAAAATATCGAGAGAACATTAAAGCGGGATAACACATTTCCAAATTTTTCAGTAACGCTTATTAATTAATCTCTTTCTAAAAATAGAATGGATAAACTAAGATTTGGAACAGCAGGCATACCAACTTGTACCAAAGGGGATACAATTCAGGGAATAAAAGATGTTAATTCTTTAAAACTAGGTTCTTTCGAATTAGAATTTGTAAGAAGCATTAATATTAGCGAAGAAAAAGCTCCAGAAATAAAAAAAGCAGCCAAAGATAATAATATAGTTCTAACCTGCCATGCCCCTTATTTCATTAATTTAAATTCTACAGATCCAAAAATATTTCATGCAAGCATAGGAAGAATAGTAAAATCAGCAAACATAACTTCTTTATGCGGTGGTTATTCAATTTGTTTTCACGCAGGTTTCTATCAAAAGCAAGATCCAAAAAAAGTTTATGAAAATATAAAAACAGGGTTTAAAAAAATCTTAGATGAAGTAAAAGAATTCGATAAAAACATCTGGATAAGACCTGAAATATCAGGAAAAATTGCTCAATTCGGGGATTTAAATGAATTAATTAAATTAAGTAAGGATTTTGACCAAGTATTGCCATGTATAGATTTCTCGCACTTATTCGCTAGAACCGTAGGAAAAAATAATACTTTAGAAGAATTCAACTCAATTTTAGAACAAGTGAAAAAAATAGGAAAAGACTCAATAAAGAATATGCATATTCACGTCTCAGGAATTGAATACGGAGACAAGGGAGAAAAGCATCATTTGATTTTAGAAGAATCTAAATTTAATTACAAAGATTTAATGAAAGCTTTAAAAGAATTCAAAGTAAAAGGCTACTTAACTTGCGAATCCCCAAATATAGAAAAAGATGCTATATTAATGAAAAATTATTATGAAAAAATTTAAGCTTCTCTTTCATAAGGTTCAATTTCTCTTGAACTTCTTCTGTATCTATCTCTTAGTCTGACTAGTCCATAAATCCCAATCGGTAGAGAACAAACAGCAGCACTGCCGCCAAAAACCATTCCGGCTTTCTTTAAAGAATCTTTGCTCATCCCTATTTCTTCCAAGCTGTCATTAATAGCATGATAACCAATAAAAGAGTAAGCAGCAGTATTAAAAGCAATCATTCCAACAGTAAAATAAAATTTAGTTTTATGAATGACTTTATCCGATGTCCTAAAAGCACAATCAGCAACCCTATTCCTAACTCTTGATACTCTATTGCCTAAATCCGTCGCAGTCATAGATAATCTTTCAATCAAACTGCTATCTCTCTCAAATATTCTTAGTCTAACCATTTTTTCTTATCTTAGCCACAAAAAACCCTTCGGTATCATTATCCTGCGGCCAAATTCTTAAACATTTTTTAATTTCACTATTAAAAGCTTTTCCTTCAAAATCTAAAACAACATCGCTAGTTTTCAAACCATCAATTTTAATTTTTTCTAAATAAGCATCATCAAAATTTTCCAATAAAGAGTTAACAACGTTTTCATTTTCTTCAGGCTCTAAACTGCAGGTGGAATATACCATAGTTCCATCTTTTTTTAGCAATTTAAACGCATTAAATATTAATTTTTTCTGGTCATAGCTTAATTTTTTTATCATTCCCGTATTATATATTTGTAAAGTTTTCAAAGATTTTCTGATAGCTCCCGTTCCTGAACATGGAGCATCTAATAATATTTTATCAAATTTTCCCTTCATCCTTTCTCCATAATGCAAAGTTAAAATAGTATTAACAACACCGCATCTCTGCAAATTAATACCCAATGGCATTATTCTATTAGGTTTAACCTCATTAGCGACAATCAATCCTTCATTCTCCATCATAGCAGCCATTTGAGTGGTTTTACTTCCAGGTGCAGCAGCCATATCTAAAACAACATCATTTTTATCCGGATTTAAAATCAAAGGCGGCAGCATAGAAGCAGCTTCCTGAATGTAAAATAATCCTAAAAAATGCTCCCTTAAATTCCCGATATCCCTTCTTTCTTTTTTCTTATGCTCTATCGCAAAGCCTTTATCATAAAATTTTAATGGTTTCAAATCCCAGTCTTTTAATCTTTCTTTAACTTCTTCAACATTACTTTTCAAAGTATTGACCCTTATAGTCCTTGGCAGAGGTTTTAAGCTTATTTCTTTAAACTCATCAAAAGAGGTTAAATTACTGTATCTTTCAATAAAATCCTTCTTGAACTCAATTTTCATATCATTCTAGAGAAAATAAAAGTTTAAATATCTTTTTCAATTTTAATAGCAAATGGACATAGAATTTAAAAGAGGTTATACAGTATACAAGGACTCAAAAGACAAAGATATTATGTTTGTTACACCTCATTCAGGCCCAGCATTAGCAAGCCCTGTAACTCGAGATGATCACTCAGAAACGGTTGCTACAAGGTGCTGGGAGCTAATAGGAGGCACTTTAGTTGTTTCTAGTATGACAAGAGATAGATTATTTGGAATTGATTTTAATAGGTATATCCCAACAGTAAAAAATGCGTTAGAACATTATGAAATATTTCAGTCAGGAAATTCAAGTGAAAAACGCTACAAATATCTGAAAAAATACGCCTGGGTAGCAAAAGACGAAGCGGATTACTATAATAGATTGCAGATTTATCAGAATTTTTGGGAGGATGTCTGCAAAGGAAATGTAATTATTTTCGTTCATAAAAATTTTCCTAAAATAAAGGCAGTGCCGAGTGTAATGGATATAGTTACTTTCTCTCAAAAAGGAATTAAAAAAACCGTAATAAAAGAAGTTGTTGAAGCTATTAATGCAAAATATTTCGACTTCTTTCAAAAAATAGCAACAGATTATAGAAATGCTGTTATCAGTGAAACAAAAAGATTTGTCTTGGATACATTAAGGATTTATGAGCATTTTAATCCAAATGAGATGTCCCCGGGCAGAAGAGAAGGGATAGAAAAAGATTTAAAAAAAATAACAAAATATGCGGATACTATAGCTATTAATAGATTAAAACAAAATTTCACGCCATTTAATTATCTCTCTGCTGTTGAAAACGCGGTTGAACGCTCTCCATTGCCATGTGTGACTGTTGAGGATGTTCATGACGGCTCTTTAGCATTGGGGCCTGTAAATAAACTATTCCCGCATAAAGATAAAGTAATAATTGAAGTTGAATGTAACGGCTTTTTAAATTTCTGGCATCCGCATATGGCTGCAAAAATAATTAAAGATGTAGTAGATAAAATAAATAAACAATATTAAATTATAAATTTCCCATTTTTCATTATTTCTTTTCCATCTACAATAATTGTGGTTTTTTGTATAATTACATCTAAATGTGCCTTAGAATCCCAGTCAGATCCTGTATTCTCAGGATATCCATGTCCTATAGCTATGTGTATTCCCGGAAACTTTTCATCCTGCACCAAATTCCCTATCAATTTTTTTAATCCAATATTAGTCCCAATAGCGAATTCTCCAATCCTATCCGCATTCTCATCTTGTTTAATATATTCTTTAATTTCTTTTTCTAATTTTTTATTTTCACATTCTAATTTTATTATTCTGGAATTTTTTATCTCTAAGATTAAAGGAGTTTTTTCTATTACTTTATATTTATCAAAATAATCCCCTAAAGAGCCGTCTACTATAACTTTGCCATTGATATTTTCAACACATGTAAACACTTCTCCATCTGGTAAATTACTCCATTTAGTTTCCTTATTTGTAATATTACCATCAGCAATTAACCATTTTATCTTAGAAGAAAAAGTCGCTGTTAAATCAGTCCCTTTTTTGGTTAAAACTTTTATTGTTTTTGCTTTGGATACAATATCATAAACTTTTTTTGATAATTCCTGCACTTTCTTATAGTCTGTGCACATCCCTTCTTCCATTAATTCTTTAGTAATCCCGGGCATATGCGCCTGTCTTCCATTTTCAGTAGCTAATTTAATAATAGGTTTTCTTAAAGACTCCTTTTCTCCTTTAAATTGTTCAGCCATGTAGAAAACAGCAGTGGCATTCCTAGCCTTTTCAGCTATCTCTTTAGGAAGTTTCTTTAATGGTCTCTTTCCATAATCATCTAAGTTTAATAGCTCAACTTTTTTAGTTATTTCTTTAGATTCTTCTTCTATATATTTAGCTACAGGTTTAGTTTTCGTATCTGTCACTACTAATACAATATCTTTAGAGCTAACTTTCATACAATTTCTTACAGCTTGTCTTGCACCTTCTTTTATAGTTCCCATTTTTATAATATGCGGTGGCGGGGATTTGAACCCCGGTCAGAGCCTTGGCAAGGCCCTATATTGGTCGCATAGTGAAAATAACACATATACCCTAACCACTATACTACCACCGCAACAAATATAAAAGATTAAACTTCCCTATTTAAATATTATGTCTAAAGTCTATATTGACAAAGCGGATGTTGAGTATGGAGAAAAATCCTATGAAGCAGCTAAGAAAATTTTAACCAAAGCTAATTTCAAAGTTAAAAATAAAAAAGTATTAATTAAGCCGAATTTAGTTACCGATGATATTAGTATTTCAGGAATTACAGCAGATGTTAGTATCTGCAAAGCTATCTTAGATAAATTAGAAAACTGCGAAGTAACAATAGGAAACGATTTTGATAATTTTGAAGCTACAGGTTATAATAAATTAAAAAAAGAATACAACCTTAAAATAATCGCCTTTGATAAATTAAATGAAAAAGATATTATTTTCAAACCAGTTAAAACACCTTTTAAATTTGATAAGATTCCTTTAGCAAGACAAGTTTTAGAGGCTGATTACATAGTATCATTAGCTAAACTTAAAATTCATGCTCTCTGCCAGGTAACATTATCCCTGAAAAATATGTTTGGTTGTGTTCCAACTCGACATCATAGAATAAGAATTCATCCCTCAATAAGATCATCTTTAATGGATATATTACAGGTTAGATATCCTGATTTTGGAATTGTAGACGGTATAGTAGGAAACCAGGTGGAAGAAGTTAGATCTCATCCAATAAACTCAAATATATTATTAGCTTCCCATGACCCATTAGCCTTAGATATAATGGGAACAAGATGTATGGGGATTCATGAAGATGAAATTGAATTTCTAAAAAGAGCCAAAGAATTTTATAAGTTCAATCCTAAAAAAATAGAAGTTATAGGTGAAAAAGTGGAAAACGTCGTAAAACCGTTTAATAGAGAATACGGGTTTACAACAAAGGCAAGATATGCAGTAGAAAGATTAAGAAGTAAGATTTTGAATAGTATTTAATTAGGTCGATGGTACTGGGGATTCATCTTTTTTACTTTCAAGTATTGTCATAACTTTAAATATAAGACCTTTATCTTTAACATCAGTAACAACTGCCACTCTTGTCCCTTCATTATAACTTACTAGTCTATATATCCTACTAGGATCATGCTGTTCATCGCCATCTCTATTACCTATTTCAGCTAACCATTCATCTTGATCTATAACGTAATGGATCCCATCTAAATCTACACCACTAAATCTATATCTATCATGTCTTACATTAAATTTATCATAATGAAAGTACTCATCAAGTCCGTATCTAATATCATAATGGTCTATTCTTCTAAATGGCATTTTAATCTTTACAATAAATAATAAATTTAGCATTTTTAAACCTTTCTCTTAATTAAAAACTCTAAATTTTTCCCAAGCATTTTGCTGTCTAATATTGTAAAATTATATTTCTTAAGTAATTTTATCATCTCAAAAAAAGAGACGAAATTATAATACCTCTCTTCATTTCCAAATTTAACATAGGTTTCTTTGCTTCTGAATAAAAATTTTAACTGCATTTTGTTCCATATACTTATATATGCTTTTCCGCCAATTTTCAAAACCCTATAAATTTCTTTAACTCCTTTTTCAGGATTTTTAAGGTGGTGCAGCATAGAAAAAGATAATATATAATCAAAGCTTTCATTCTTAAAGGGCAGTTTAGTAACGTCTCCAACTTTTAGATTAACTTTCATATTTTTCTTAGAAATAAATTTTTTAGCCTCTTTAATCATATTTTCAGAAAAATCAACACCATAGCAGTCAAATTTAGAAAAAGGCAGTAAATTCCTGCAGTTCCCGCAGCCGACATCTAATATTTTTCCCGGTTCCCATACTTCACTTAACTCAACAGCAGTCTTCTCAGGTTTTTGCCTGAAATTACTCCACTTTTCAGCTATATTATTCCAAACTTTATTTTGATTTTTCATAGGATTATTCATTAAATTTTTAAACCTATATAAAACTAATTATATTATGCAGAACCTAGAAACACTAAGGAAAGAAACCGCAAAGAGATTGCACTTAAACAGAGTCCCGAAGAATATTGAATTAGGTATTTTAGATCCCAAACTAAAAATAAAAACCAAACCAACAAGAACTATTTCAGGAGTAGCACCAGTGGCAATAATGACAGAACCAGCCTCTTGTCCACATGGAAAATGCATATTTTGTCCAGGAGGCCCAAACTCTTTCTTCGGAGATATTCCTATGTCTTATACAGGAAACGAACCAGCTTCTATGAGAGCTATTAGAAATAAGTATGATCCTTACCTCCAAGTTTTTAACAGATTAGAGCATTATATTTTATTAAATCAAACCCCGGAAAAAGTGGAATTAATTATAATGGGCGGAACTTTCCCATCTTATAAAATAGATTACCAGAACAATTTCATAACTTATGCATTAAAAGCAATGAACGATTTTTCAGAACTATTTTTCAAAAACAACAAATTAGATGAAGATAAGTTTAGGGATTTCTTCGAATTTAATTTAGATTTTAAAAGTCAAGAAAGACAGGAAAAAATACATAAAAAATTATTAGAATTAAAAAATTCATCAACTTTAGAAAAAGAACAATTAAAAAATGAAACTTCTAAAATAAGATGCATAGCAATGGTAGTAGAAACTAAGCCGGATTGGTGCTTTGAAAAGCATATTAATCAAATGTTAGAACTAGGAGTAACAAGAGTAGAAATAGGAGTTCAAACCCTAAATGATGATATCTTAAAAAAAGTAAATAGGGGCCATACGTTAGAAGATTCTAAAAAAGCAATTCAGCTAGTAAAAGACTCTGGGCTAAAATGTATTATCCATATGATGCCGGGATTAATTGGTTCCACAAAAGAAGAGGACATTAATAATTTCAGGGAGATTTTTGAAAACCCAGACTACAAACCAGATGGATTAAAGATTTATCCTTGTATGGTAATGCCGGGTACACCTTTGCATATTCTTTACAAGCATAATAAATTCAAGCCCATAACAACTCAAGAAGCTGGCGAAATAATAAAAGAAGGAAAAAAGTTTTTTCCAACATGGACAAGAGTTTATAGAATTCAGAGGGACATTCCTACAAAAGTTACCATAGACGGAGTTAATATTACCAATTTCAGACAGTATATCCATCAGTTAATGGAAAAAGAAAATCTAAAATGTAATTGCATAAGATGCAAAGAGCCAAAAAATAAGAAAATATCTTGGAATAATATCAAACTAAAAAGAATTGATTATGAATCCTCAAATGGAAAAGAAGTTTTCTTGAGCTATGAAGATACAAAAAATGATATCTTATTAGGATTTTTAAGGTTAAGAATTCCATTTAATCCATTCAGAAAAGAAATTACAAAAAACTCATCAATTATAAGAGAGATTCATATTTATGGTCAGGCAGCTTTATTAGGAGAAGAAGGAAATGTTCAGCATAAAGGTTTAGGAACTGAATTGTTAAAAGAAGCGGAAAAAATAGCAAAGGAAGAATTTAAGAAAACTAAAATGTTAATTATCTCAGGCATTGGGGTAAAAGAATACTTCAAAAAATTTAATTATAAAAAAGATGGGGTTTATGTTTCTAAAAACTTATAAATAAAAAAGTTTTTAATTATCTTCACATTAATACTTTCATGCAAAAAGAACTTCTTATTCAATATTGGAGAGAAAATTATAATTTCAAAGAAAAAGAAATAGAAGCTTTTAAGGTAGTAAAAAGAGAAAACTTTGTATTAAAAGAATTAGAGTATGCGGCATATGAAGATACCCCTCTGCCAATATTAAGAGAAAAAACAATATCCCAGCCTACAACAGTAATGATAATGACTTCTGCTTTGGAATTAAAAGAAGGAGATAAAGTGTTTGAAGTTGGTACGGGTTCAGGTTATCAAACAGCTTTGCTGGCGGAACTAGTCGGTAAAAACGGAAAAGTAATCTCAACAGAAGTTATTCCTGAATTAATAGAATTCTCTAGAAAAAATCTGAAAAGATCTGAAATAAATAATATTGAAATCCATGAAATGGACGGCTCTAAAGGCATTGAAAAAGAAGCCCCATACGATAAGATTATCATAACCGCAGCCTGCAAAGACTTTCCTCATTCTTTAATAGAACAATTAAGGCCGCATGGAGTAATCGTCGCTCCTGTTGGCAATGAAGAAAACCAGATGATGGTTAAGGCAGTTAAAAAGGAAAATAATGATTTAGAATATGAATTTCTAGGACCTTTCTTATTCAGTCCTTTATATGGGGATTATGGGTTTGAAATTTAATCTTTCCTATTAAATCTTTCTCTATCTCTTCTGGTTTTTCTATCCATACTTTGTTGCCAAGCTTCACTTAAGTCAATACTCTCCCTATTAGCCATGCAAACAACAGCAAATACCAAATCACATAATTCTCCGCCTAAGTCTCTAAGCTGTTCTCCTTCTTTTGGAGGTTTTGGTCCATATACTCGATTAAGGATTCTCGCAATTTCTCCCAATTCTTCTTGCATCTGAGCTAAAATATGATGAGGCTCCCAATACTGAGGAGTAAACTGAGAAGTCCATTCAGCAGCCTGTCTTTGATATTCTTCAAATGACATATTATTTAACAATTTTTAGGATTATTTAAACATTTATGTAGTGTAAAAAATAATGGGTCTGGCAAGATTTGAACTTGCGAACTCCGCCTGTCTTAACCCTAAAGTTTGTAAGGGCAGCATTTGTTAGATAATACGATTTGTAAACATCTCATAACCAGGCTAGACCACAGACCCAACTATTAAAATTAAAGCCTATTATCCATTTATATAATTTATTATTATCCAGTTCACAATCAAAACATTTAAAAAAGAAAATATCATAAATACAACAATTCCAATATATATACTATGAAAGAGACTAAAGAATTAAAAAAAGAATCAGAATTGGAAAAGATTAAGGACGATAAGCTAGATTCTTTGAAAGATAAATTATCTAAAATTAAAACAAAAATAGATAAATTTCAGAATGGGTTATTAAAGAAATTTGATAAATATGTAGTTGGTATAGCATTATTGCCTCCGTTGAAAGATCAAAAAGATGCTTTGGATTTGTTAGTATTGGTAGATGATGGGGATTCTAAAAAGATGCCAAAACTAGAATTAAGGGACAAGTTAAATGCAATAGCAAATAATATGGCAAAAGAAATTGATAAGAATTTCAGAATTGATGTTATGTTATTAAGTGAAATGACCCAAAACTGTTATGATAATAAAACAGAATTCATGAAGGAAATAGCAATGTCCGCTTCTATTTACGATCCTAAAGATTTAATCGCAGCAGTAAAAGTAAGCGATGTCCATAAAGAGATGGTTCTGAAAAAATTTGAAAAGTACATTATAAGTTACGTAGCAGCAGGTTCTTTATTTAGAGGAGAAAAATCAAATGACATTGATGTTTATGTTATTGTTGATGATACAGATGTTAAAAAAATGTCAAGATTTGAATTAAAAGAAAAACTAAGAGCTATTATATTATCCCAGGCTTTTGAAGCAAATTCAATTACAAGAGTAAAGAAAAAATTCCATGTCCAAGTCTATATCTTAACTGATTTTTGGGAGGGAATCAAAGACGCAAATCCTGTCTTTTTCACTTTGTTAAGAGATGGAATTCCACTATATGATAGGGGGGTTTTCATGCCTTGGAAATTATTATTGGAAATGGGCAGGATTAAACCAAGCCCCGAAGCAATTGATACTTTCGTGGCATCTGGCGATAAGATGATGGAAAGGGTTAGATTCAAACTAAGAGAAATAATTGAAGCGGATATTTATTGGTCTACCTTAACTCCATCTCAGGCAGCCTTAATGATGTACGGAGTTGCTCCTCCAACACCAAAAGAAACAATAAACATTATGGAAGAGATTTTTGTTAAAAAAGAAAAATTATTGGAAAAAAGATATATCGATATTTTAACAGAAATAAGAAGATACTATAAAGATTTGGAACATGACAAAATAAAAACACTAACCGGAAAAGATATTGATAAACTTTTAAAAAATGCCAATGATTACCTAAAAAGAATTAAAAAATTATTTGCCCAGATTGAAGAAAGAAAAAATGAAGAAAATATGAATGAAATATATGATACTGTAACAAATTTAGTCAAAGATGTTCTAAAAGAAAATGAAATAGACAATAAAAATTTGGAATTGGGATTAAGAAAATTAAAAGATAAAAATGAAATCTCTCCAAAGATGTTAGCTACATTTAAAGATGTAGAAAAAGCTAAGAAAGAAAGAGAAAAAATATCAAAGCCCGAATTTAATAAAATAAGAAAAGACTCAAGATTATTAATAAATCAGTTAATGGATCATCTTCAAAGAAAAAGATTTAGAGAATTAGATAAAGTAACATTAAGGATTAAATCAAATGATAAATATTCAGAAATTATAATTTTAGAAGATAATGCCTTTATCATAGACGATATAAAAAGAAGAGACATAGTTGGTTTAGCAAAAATAAACAAAGACGGTTCTCTAGGGGAAGTTAATAAGAGTTCTGCTAAAGAATTGGAAGAAAATTTAGACAAGAAAAAGATAGAAAAAAATGTTTTTGTAAAAGAAGCTTTATTTAAATCCTTAAAAGAATTATTTGGAAAAGATATGGAAATTTTAATTGGTTATTAAACAAGTTGATCCACTAAATGACCCTTTGCAGTCCATACAGTCGCACTATAAATCCTACCATTATTCCTATAAAGAACAACTTCTACATGTCCCAAACTTCCACTCTTAGTCGGCTGGTTTACAGCTTCTTCAGCTCCTAATTCCTCATCACTAACAACAAGTCGGTCACTTTCACCTTCTCTGACAATTCTATCTATAGTTTGAGAATAATTAGCTGCCTGAACATTTGTCCTTGGTCCTTCATAACTTCTAGTTCCTAATATTATTGTATCAGACATATGAATTATAAAGAAAAATAACTATTTAAATTTTGTCTTAGAAAACCTTTTAAATACAAAATTCACTCATTTTCCTAAAATGGAAGCTATTATTGTTAATTTCAGGAGAGGAAGAACAACTCAAAACACTAGACATTTGGTATTAAAGATAGAAGGAATTAATTCTATTAAAGATACTAAAAGTTTATTAAAAAAACAAGTAATCTGGAAATCTCCTTCAGGAAAAGAATTAAAGGGAATAGTCAGTGCTAGTCATGGCAATAGCGGTTGTGTAAGGGCAATTTTCGAGAGAGGCCTGCCAGGTCAAAGTTTAGGTCAAAAAGTAGTTTTAAAATAAAATGGCAACATTAAGAAAATTCAAATGTTATAGGGTCGTAAAAAGAGCTTATACAAGAAAAAGTAAATATAAGAGAAAGTCTTACATAAAAGGTATTCCTGTATCCAAGGTAGTTAGGTTTGTGATGGGCAACCCAAAGAAAAAATATTCTTATGAAGTTAGTATGAAAGCCCCCTTCCCTGTTCAAATTAGGCATAATGCTTTGGAATCCGCAAGATTAACAAGTAATAGAAGATTAGAAAAAGAAGCTGGAAAATCAGAATATTTCTTTAAACTCAGAACCTATCCTCACCATGTATTAAGAGAAAATAAAATGATTGTTGGTGCAGGGGCAGATAGAATGCAGACTGGTATGAAGCAGTCTTTTGGAAAAGTAGTTGGTATAGCTGCTCAATTAAAGAGAGGTCAAAAAATCTTTACAGTTTATGTTAACAAAGATAAAATAGAAGCAGCTAAAAGAGCATTAGAATCAGCTTCAAAAAGGCTTCCTTTCAAAGGTTTAATAGCCATAGAAGAAAGAGAACCTAGTGAAGTTTCTTAAATCTAAACATTTATAAATTTCTAAATATCTTTTCTAGTATAGAGGTGATTAAGTGACTGATAATATAGCTTGGTTTAGAGAGTTATCAAATAAAGATGTAGCTATTGCAGGTGGAAAAGGAGCTAGTTTAGGAGAAATGTACAACTCTGGTTTCCCAATACCGCCGGGATTTGCAGTCACAGCCCAAGCTTTTGGAGATTTCTTAATTGCAACAGGATTAAAAGATAAAATAAAAGAAATTTTAGATAAAACAGATATTAATAATACTAGAAAATTAACAGAAGATGCTAATAAAATTCAAGAATTAATTCTAAAAGAAAAAATGTCTTCAGAATTAGTGAAAGATATTATGGAGTCTTATGATCATTTAAACGTAAATGAAGAAAGAATAAAAAAATCTAAAGACCCATTAGAAGTTACTCAATCTGATAAAACTAAGCCATTTGTGGCAGTTAGAAGTTCTGCAACTGCTGAGGATCTTCCCGAGTTTTCTTTTGCGGGGCAGCAGGAAACTTTTCTAAATATAAGAGGTAATGAAAATTTAGTAAAAGCGGTAAAAAAATGCTGGGCTTCTTTATACACTCCAAGAGCTATCTTTTATAGGGTAAGGAACCATTTCCCTCATGAAAAGGTTTTAATCTCAGTAATAGTCCAAAAAATGATCAACTCCGCCTATGCGGGGGTTATGTTTTCAGTTAATCCGGCAACAAACAATAAAGATGAGATAATGATTGAAGCATCCTACGGATTAGGCGAGTTTGTAGTTGGAGGAAAAGTAACAGCAGATTCTTACATTCTAGATAAAGACACCTTAGAAATTAAATCTAAAAAAATAGCTAAGAAAAAAATAGCTTTATACAGGGATGAAAAAACAGGGGAAAATTATACTAAAAAAATTTCAGAACAAGATCAGCAAAAAGAAGTTTTAACTAGAAGTGAAATTAGAGAATTGGCAGAATTAGCTAAAAAATCAGAAGAGCATTACAAAAAGCCTCAGGATATGGAATTTGCAGTTGAAAATCATAAAGTTTACATTGTTCAATCTAGACCCGTAACAACACTAAGAGAAGCAGTTAAAGACGCAGGATTAAAAGGAGAAATCTTAGTTGAAGGTTTAGCCGCGTCTCCCGGAATCGGAGTTGGAGAAGTAAAAATAGTTACTGAAAAAAATATGTTTGATTTCAAAGAAGGGCAAATTTTAGTTACAACAATGACAAATCCTACCATGGTTCCAATAATGCAGAAAGCTGCCGCTATAGTTACTGATGAAGGTTCTATAACATCTCATGCCGCTATAGTAGGAAGAGAATTAGGTAAACCAGTAATAGTTGGAACAGAAACAGCAACTCAAGTTTTGAAAAATGGATTAATTGTAACCGTAGATGGAGTTTCAGGAAAAGTTTTCAAGGGAGAAATTTCAGGAGCAAAAAAAGAAGTTAAATTAGATACAGGTGCCGGAATAGAAACTAAAACTAAAATCTACATGAACTTAGGAGAGCCAAATTTAATTGATAAATATAAAACTCTTAATTTTGACGGTATTGGTTTAATGCGTATGGAATTTATTATAGCGGGAATTGGAAAGCATCCATTGTATTTAATTCAAAAAGGACAGGAAAGAATTTATGTTGAAGGGATAAAAAGTGGCATAGAAAGAGTAGCTAAGATAATTAATCCTAAACCTATAATTGTTAGATTTTCAGATTTTAAAACAAATGAATATCGCGATTTAGAAGGGGGAGATAAATTTGAGCCTAAAGAAGATAATCCTATGATAGGTTGGCGCGGTGTTTCCAGATATATTTCAAAAGAATTCAGACCAGCATTTAAACTGGAATGTGAAGCAATAAAAGAAATAAGAAACGATTATAAAAATGTTCATGTTATGCTTCCATTTGTCAGAAATATTAATGAAGTTAAAGAGTGTTTAGATATAATGAAAGAATGCGGCTTAGAAAAAAATAAAGAATTCCAAATATGGTTAATGGCTGAAGTTCCTTCTATCTCCATAATCCCTGAAGATTTTGCATCTTTAGATATCAATGGCGCATCTATCGGATCTAATGACTTAACCCAATTGATTTTAGGTGTAGATAGAGATTCTGAATTATTAGGTAAAATGGGTTACTTTGATGAAAGAAACAAAGCAGTCCTGAAAGCTATTGAAAATATAATTAACGGCTTTAAGTCAAAGGGCAAAACCGTAAGTATCTGTGGCCAGGCTCCAAGTGTATATCCTGAAATAACAGAATTCTTGGTAAAAAAAGGAATCACTTCTATTTCAGTAAATCCAGATACAATTGGAAAAACAAGAAAAATAGTCGCAGAAGTGGAAAAGAAATTAAATGGAAAAGATTAATAAAGTCTGTTTCTTAACAATATTATATGCCAAAAGAGTCGGATTGGGATCAAATAATTAGGGTTGTGATTTATCTGCTTATAATTTATCTTATTGCTAAAATCTTTAATTTAATATGAATATTTTAAAGAAAATAATTAAAAATGTAATAGAAGGATTAATATTTCTACTAGTAACAATATTCCTATTTAATGAAATCTCTCAAACGTTGCAGATATTAGGTTTATTTACGATAGAACAAATTAAAAATATAGGGTCCATCTCAATATTACTAGCTTTAGACAATTTACTTTCAAAACGATTTTTAGGACTAAAATTATTCAATTAGAAGATTCATATTCCTTAAATTTTGTCTTTTTAAACTTCAAATATTACTTCTCCAACCATTATGTAACTATTATAGAGTAGTGTAAAATCGTAAGATTTATATAGTGGAAATATAACTAAATTATGATAAAAATAAAATGACACAAGAATTTACAATCACAAAAAAAGTAGCAAAGCAAGGTAGTAATAATATTATTATTTTACCTAAAATTCTACAAAGCAGAATAAAACCAAACTCTTTAGTAGAAATAAAAATAAGATTATTGGAGGACAATTAAAATGACAATATCAAGTTATTCAGTTCAAAATGCAAGACCTAGAGAGGTTTATAGAGTCACTTCTCAGATTGCACAAGAAAGATTAGACGAAATTGCTAGAAGAAGTGGGAGAACCGATGAAGGAAAATTGCCTCAAAGAACGAGAATTAGGGCAGCAGAAGAGGTATTAAACAGCATAGATTTTTATGTCTAAGGAGGAAAATAAAATGTCAGAACAAATAGGATTTCACAAAGGAAGTTTAACAACTTTAGCTAAAGAAAGAGAAGAATTAATCAGATTAGTAAAAGTAACAGAGCAATTAATGCAGGCTCATATTAAAGCATTAAAAGACTTAGGCGTGGATTTAGAAGCTGAAGCTAAAAAAGCTCAGGAACAAGCTAAAAAACCTAAAAAATCTGGTTTAGATGGAAGGGTAGCTTAAACCAAAATCTTTTTAAATGGTTAATTACCTAAGAGTAGTATAAAAATGGCAGAAGAAACAGATCATAAAGGGAATACAGAATTATTAGCAAGATCTCAAAATGTTGATTTAGTATATAGAGAATATAGAAGAAACCTCAGTCGAGAAGAAGGAGACTTAGTTGAACCTTTAGAAACATTAGAATCTTTAGTTAGTGATGGAGATAATATTACCGAAGGTTCTTTTATGACTGCAACACCTCAAGCTATAGAATTTGCCGTTAATGGTTATCAAGACAGAAATAAAAAATCAAGAGAAAAAGCTGTTAAAGAATCTGGATCTTATATCGCAGAGAGTTATATCTCCCAATTAGAAGAAATTTTAGGCAAAGTAGTTGAAAAAATTAGTTCCCAAAAAGGTTTTAACGAACTTTCTCCAGAAGATCAAGCTAAAGTAATAGAACCACAATTATATATACAAATTGCTGGTGGTTTAATGGAATTAGATTCTAGTGAAAAAGCGTTAGATGATTATGAAAAAGCGTTAAGAAGGTTAAGTAAAGTTGATAATGAAGACCAAAAAAGAGATGCAACAATGGATTACCTTCAAGCAAGAGGATTAAGTCATATGAAGTATGTTGTTGACCATAGGGAAGCTCCACAAAGAGCAGTTTCTAGATTAAATAGGTTGCTAGCAAAGAAATTAATTACTAAGGACGATGAAGGGAATTATTCCATTAGTAGAGATGCATTCATAAAATTATATGGAACAGAAGAAAATTATAAAAAGATTGCCTTGGCTTTAAAAGCAGCTGAAGCACAATCCAAATATAGAAAAGTAGCTTAATTCTAAAATGTCAGAAATAAGTGATATGGAATTTGTACTGGCTCTAGGATATCATATTAAAAATCCCTGCGGTCCAGATATGAAGATAAATTATTTAAGGGAAGCAAGGAGAGCAATTGATACTTATTTAACAGACCAAAATGCAATTTTATTTCTAGAAACTTGTGTAGAAGCTTATTCGAACTAAGTTAATTTCTTAACATGTCTTCTCATTTCTTCAACGAAATCTTCAGTTTTGTTTCTTAACTCATCTACTTGTTTGCCGTGTATTAATTTTACATTTCCATGAGTTATTCCATGGGCAAGAGAATACATCTCTTTAAAATAATCTCTAAATTTTCTATTCATATTTTTCCCAAAAACTTTCTCCAGCATATCATAAACATGCTCAGGACTTGGAGGAGTATGACCTGCAGCCATTAAAGCAGCATGAGCGGAATCAACCATTGCCCAGTATAATCCTTCAACAGCGCCTAAAACTGCAAATCTGCTTCTATTCAAATGCATTGGAGCTCTCTGCATAGCAATAAAAATAGCTTCAGGAGTGGGTTTTATTTTTCCTCTTCTTAATAATATTTTTAAAGGTGAGAAAAATCCACCATGGTCAATTAAAGGCTGTCCGGATCTTAAAATATTTATTATTACAGGATCTCCCTCTCTTAGTTCTTTCCAAAAAGCAGTTAATGTAACTGTATTAATATGCAATTCTCTTTTATATTTCTGTTGTGCAACTAAATTAGCCAATCCTTCTCTATACCATGCAATTAATTCTTCATCCCACATAACAGTGCAGTCATCAACAATAATAACAATATCCAAATCGCTTTTCTTAGTGGCAGAGCCTTTGGCAACGCTGCCGAATAAAGCTATAGACTTAATTACATCATGAAATTTATTATAAACTTTTATAGCAAAATCATAAGCGATATCATAATCTGTTTCTAAACTCTTTTTTACCATCATAACCTCTTAATTATATATATTATATTAATCTTATGTTTCCTCATCAATTAATTTTCCCTGTCCGCCTGAAGCAAACCTTCCTTTATCTCCTCCACCGCTGCCGCTTCCGCCTAACGTTGCAGGCAATTGACTAAATCCGGGAGCGCCATATAAATCAAAATATTTTTGAGGCAATAATTCTCCATAACCTCCAAAATAACTCCCAAATGTATCCCATGATTGCTGCCAATAGGGTGCAGCTCCGTCAGAATATAAAGGGCTTCCTAAATAGGATAATGCATACAAATGAGGGGCTTCCTTATAATTAGCAACAAATTCTCCAGCTTCAACTATTCCTCTCACTTTCTTAAAATCCTCCTCGCTAGCTTTTCCAGCATGGAATTTTTCAATAGCTTTTAACTGTTCTTTAATATTAACTTCTCCCAAACCTGGAGGTAAATGGCTATCTTCAAAACCAAAATTATCAGTTAAGTGTAAATGTTTAACATAAGGAGCAATTTTCTCAGCTTCTTTTCTAATATCTTCATCACTATAGCCGCTTTTTCTTAACATATAAATATGTCCGACATCCCAAGTTGCCCCAAGGATTTTCTCAGCCATTTTCTCAGCCTCTTTCTTGCCCATTTTTTTATCTTTTACCAATTTCTCAGCAAATTGTTTTCGAGCATC
>JAGVZL010000023.1 GCA_018302505.1 Candidatus Woesearchaeota archaeon
AAAAAAGTTGAATTAAATGAAGAACATACTGAATATAAATGGCTGAAATTAGATGAATTTATTAAACTAATAAGATGGGATAATGATAAGAAATTGTTGAAGAAAATCTTAAAAAAAGCTTTGGAAAAAGAAAAATATTTTGTTTAATATATCTTAGAATACATCCAAGAATCCATATACTTGTCTCTTTTCTTGTACGCTTTTCTTTTTATGCCTTCACATTTGAAACCTGTTTTTTCTAAGACTCTTGCGGATGCTTTGTTATGAGTAAAAGGATAGGCTTCTATTCTTTTAAAACTAAATTGTCTATTCAACTCTTCACAAAACTTCTTTATAGATTCTGTTCCGGAACCGTTCCCCCAAAATTCTTCTCCTAACCAATATCCTATTTCTACACTATTATTGTTGTAGTCTATATGGTTAGCACCTATACTTCCTATTAATTTATTATTAAGGGTAATTGCCAAATGATAACTTTCTGGTTTTTTTGATTTGTACTCTTTTTCTACTTTTCTTAACCAGTCCTTTTCCATTTTTAATGTTATTTCTTTTGCTTTGAAAGATATTAATAAATTTTTTAGAACTTTATCATTAATGAATAAGTTGTATAGAATTTCTAAATCTGATAAATTAAACTTTCTTAACTTTATCATGATATATTTTAATATAGGTTTTTATTTAAAGTTATCTAAGCATTCAATAGAAGCATCCAGAATCAAGTTCATTTTTTCTTTTACATGTTTTTCATTAAATTGAGGGTCCCATTTGTCTTCCATAAGAAGGTCAGATACAATAAAAGCTGAGGCGATTTTTACATTTCTAACCTTTGCAACTGCAAATAGTGCGGAAGCTTCCATCTCAACAGTTTTTATTCCCTCTTTTTTGTAATGTTTTATTTCAGCTATTGTTTCTCTATATGGAGCATCTATCGTCCAGGTAATGCACTCTTCTGTTTCTAATCCTCTTTGTTTTATTTTTTCTTGCAGTCTTTTTGTTAAATCTTTATCAGGATATGTGTATTTTCCTTCTCGAATATAATGATAGCTAGTTCCTTCATCTCTTAATGCTTTTTTACAGAGGAATACGCCAAAGTCTTTTAGTCCTCCTGCAGTTCCAATACTTAAAAACTCTTTTCCTCCCAACGCTATTAGTTCTTCCAATATTGTTGTAGCATTCGGTGCTCCGATACCTTTGTTATAGATTAGTCCGATATCTTTGTATAAATATATTGTTATTAAACTATATAGTTTTATTTTTTTAGGTTTATATTTTCTTAAGAAATATCTTAAAAGAGAACTTGAATAAATTAAGATATATTTTTTAGGTTTTTTATGACCTTTTAGAAATTTTCTGAATTTTACATAGAAATCTGGAGAGAATAAAGCTCTTTCTAAATGTTTATTTTTGAAATTGGGATAGACCATTGATGGATATACGAAATGTTTTTATTTAAACCTTTTTAAAAAATGCTAATTCTGGAATTTATAGTAAACTATATAAGTTTCTTTGGAAATAAACGCTTGAATGATTGTGAAGAATAATAAATGGGAGATTTCTTTTAAGCTATTATCCTCTCCGAAAAAGGCTGTTTCTTTATTTAGGGAAGTTCCTTACAATCAAAGAGGGGCTGTTTTACTTGGATTATCAAAAGGCATGCAGGAGAAGATCCTTTCCAAGCTGAAGACAGAAGAAGTTCTGAATATGCTTCATTATCTTGATCCTGAAGAGATAACAGACTTGCTGCAGAACGTTGATGACTCAAAAAGGAAAGTTATTGTCGATAATTTAAGACCTGATATGAAGAAAAAAGTTGAGTTTTTAATTAAATTTAATCCAAAAACAGCAGCAGGAATAATGAGTTTAGATTACGCTTCTGTTAATTATGATGCTAAATTTAAGGATGTGCTTGATGTAATTCATAATTATGAAAAAAGAACAGGAAAATTTCCAACTATTTTGGTTGTAAAGAATAATCACTTAATGGGAGAATTACCCGGTTATGTTTTTGCATTAAAGAAGAAAGATGACAGAATAAGAAAATATGTTGAAGAACTTCCTTCTGTAAGACATGATAAAAATGAAAAAACTGTTATAAGAAGATTCAAGAGGCATCCCGCAAATAAGCTGGTTGTAGTTGATAATGATAAAAGTATTATGGGAGTAATCTATTCTGATGATGTTCTTAAATTAATGAACAGGCAATCTGCGAAAGAACTGTATAAATCCGCCGGTGTCAGCGAGGAGGAGAATGTTCATGATACTGCATATAATAAAGTTAAGTATAGATACAAATGGCTTATACTGAACTTGGCTACTGCATTTTTAGCTGCTTCTGTTGTTGGATTGTTTAAAGATACTATTTCCTCTTTTGTTTTATTAGCTGCTTATATGCCTGTAGTGGCAGGAATGGGAGGAAATGCCGCGACACAGACTTTAGCGGTTGTTGTAAGAGGATTGGCTTTGAAGAATATAGAATTAGAAACAGCCAGAAAAGTTGTATTTAACGAGGTTATTGCTGGGGCGGTTAATGGGTTAATTAATGGGGTTATCGTTGCTTTTATTGCTTACATATTCAATCAAAATTTATTATTAGGAGTGATAACTGGATTGGCTATAATGGTAAATCTGATGATTGCCGGATTTTTCGGAGCTACAGTTCCTTTAGTGATGAAGAAATTGAGAAAAGACCCTGCTACGTCTGCTACAATTTTTATTACAACTGCTACTGATGTATTTGGATTTTTAGCTTTCTTAGGATTGGCTACTTTACTTCTTTAAATTACAAATATTCTTTAATAGCTTCTCTGTTAGCTAAGACATCTTGGATATAATTTCTTGTTTCTCTGTTAAGGAATCTCCCAAAGTTTTCATATGTTGCAGTTTTAGGGTTTAATCCTTTCTTTTTTAGGATGGTATCAACACTTCTTTGTCCATAATTATAAGCTGCTAAAGCTAAAATTTCATTTCCATGAAAATAATCTAATAATTGGGAATAGTACTCTGTTCCTTTTGCAATAGCAATCTCAGGATCAAATGCTTCTCCCTTTTTCATACCTAAATGCCTTTGAGTTATTGGGGTTATCTGCAACAATCCTTCTGCTCCCTTAGGGGACCTAGCTCTTGGATATCCTTTTGATTCTTGGTAGATCATAGAATATAATGTGGCTGGGCTGATATATCCTGAAGAAGCTGCTCTTATAAAGGAGTCATAATCAACTATTCTTGCTAAAGATTCTGTTTCCATTCCCTCCACTAGTTTTAATCTTTGCTCTAACGGTGCTTTTATTGTAAATTTTTTTAAATTTAGGACCATAAAACTTAGGTCTGAACTGGCTGTTTTTGAAGGCGAAGCTAAAGCTAAGACTCCTGCTAAAATGGCATATTTCAGTCTGTTTCTTAATATCATCTTTAAAAGAGTGTTACAATGTTCAACTAATCATTTATAAGCTTTTCGCTTTGAAAATATATATTTTATTTATTGGGGTTATTTTATTATCTTCTACTAAGATTCCAGAGTCTTCAGGCAAAGCAATTATTGGGGTTTTAGATTTTTTCATATGATTTAGAACTTGAGGTTTTTCTTTAGGAAGATAATGGCACTGCAGATCATAATTATTTACTAAGTTCAGGCATCTCGAATCTTTTAATTTTACTAGGTTCTTGTCTTTGCAAGCTCCAAATGAGGCTGTTGAAATATCTCTTCCGAAGATGATTGCTCCTGCTGAGCCGCCATAAATAATTCCTTTGAAATTTTTTAACTTAGATTCCCATTTATTTTCTTTTATTTCTTTTAATAATTTGAAGGTGTTTCCTCCGCCTATAAAAATTCCTTTAAATTTAGATAAATTAATTTTTTCTTTGAAAGATGTTAACATAGTGAAATCTTTTCTTATCGTGGATGAAAACCATTCATAGCTATCTTCTAATGACCTAGTATCCTTTGCCAATGGGATATATAATATTTTTTTGTTTTTGACTTTTTTTAGAAACAAATTGATTATTTTCTTTTCTTTGTCTTTTCCAGTTCCACCTGATAAAATTAAGGTCGGCATACTTTAGAAACATCCTCAACAGAGATTAATCTTTCTTCTCCGGTTGTCATGTTTTTTAGTTTTACTTTCCTTTGCTTTAATTCATCTTCACCGATGATTATTACATAAGGAATTTGTTTTCTGTCTGCATATTCTAGATTTTTTGAGATTGGCCTTTTTAATAAATCAATACTTACATTTAGATTATCTTTTCTTAGTTGTTCTGCTATCTTAATTGATTTTTGCAATGTGTTTATTGGAATTATGAAAACCTCTGTTTCTGAAGCTTCTTTTGGCAGTAAATCTTTAGATTCTAAAAATAAAGTTAGAACAATATCACCTAAACCATAACCCACACCAGGCATATCTGCTAAGTTGTCGTACCTTCCTCCTCCAGCTAAAGCTCTGAATTTTTTATTTTTATCAAAAGCCTCAAATATTGTTGATGTGTAATAGTCAAAGCCACGCATAATACCTAGGTCTAATTCTATGAATTTGTCTAAATTATAATCTTTTAAAATTGAGAATAATTCTTTTAATTCGTCCAAACCTTTGCTTTCTATTTTGATTTCATTTAAATTTTTTATTTTAAAGATATTAAATAATGCGGTTACCTGTTCCTTTGCCAGACCAAAATCCTCTAATTGTTCTCTTATTTCTGCATCTCCAATTTTCCCTTTTTTGTCCAACATTCTTGAAACTTCTTTTGTTTTTTCTATTTTGTATTCTTTATATAAATCATTTAATAATTTTCTATTGCTTATTCTAATATAAAAATCATTTTCAGATAAATTAAATGATGTAAATATTTTAATTAGAGTTGTTATCACTTCTGCATCGGCCTGCATTGATTCTACACCTAAGTAATCCAGATTAAATTGAAAGAATTCCCTTCCTCTTCCTTTTTGCAATTGCTCGTATCGATAACATTGAGAAATTGAAAACCATTTAATCGGCTTTTTTAAATTAGGATTGTTTTTAATCATTCTTGCTATAGAAGGTGTAGTTTCAGGTCTTAATGCAACATCTCTTTTTGATTTATCTTTAAACCTGTAAATTTGAGCGGGGATTTCATCTCCGGATTTATTATATAACTTAGTTTCTTCTAGAATAGGCATGTCTATTTCTTCATAACCATAATTTAATGCTACCTCTTTCCAAGTATTAAAAATATAATTACTAATTCTTTTTTCTTTTGGATAAAAATCCCTGAATCCTTTCATATTATCTGAGGGTGAACGGGGAGATTTGAACTCCCGATATCAAGCTTTCGGCTTTAAAAACCACAGGCTTGCATGTTAACCAGGCTACATCACGTCCACCATACCTCCTTTGAAATTTTTAAAAGTATTTAAAATTTTAGAATTCTGATTAGATGAGATGAATACAACCAGCACTTAGTGCCTTAGCCTCATTTAATGTTTTCATATTAAATGTTAATATTAATTGCTTTTTAAATCTTTTGTTAAATATTTTTTATGAATCCTTAAGTATCTCCTCATGAAATAATTAAAGAATCCTTCTTCACCTTTTTGCAATGCTTTGTAATAAGATTTTCTTTTTTTGTATTCTATGATTAAAATAGGATATTTGTTATGCCATAAGATATAGTTCATTAACAATCTTCCAATCCTTCCGTTTCCATCCCCAAATGGATGTATTCTTTCGAATTTATAATGGATTCTGGCTGCTAATTCTATATGATTCATTTTTTGATTTTTGTTATAGAAAGAAATGAAATCCCCCATCAATTTTTCTATATTTTGCCAGTCTGGTGCTCTGTAATTTCCTACTCTAACTAGATAATCCCTGAATCTTCCAGCAATATCCGGTTTTGTTTCTTTAAATAATTTTAAATGCCAATCTAAAATTAATTTATTAGTTACTTTCTCTTTTTTTTCTAAAATTTCCAAGAATAACTTTGCGTGAGCTTCTGTTTCTTTGATATCCCTTAATGGTTTTTGAGGGGCTATTTTGTTTTCTATTATTTCTCTTGTTTCTTCTAAAGTTATAGTAGATCCTTCTATAGCGTTTGTGTTATATGTAAAATCTATAGTCAATTGTTCTTTTATTTTTTCTTTTATTGAATCTGGATATTTTCCCCATTCTTTTTGAAAGTTTGTTTTTATTTCACTTAGCTGTAAATATAGAGATTCTTTTCTGCAAATTTCTAGGAACTGCTTCTCTATTTCTTCTATGTTTTTTGGGATAGTTTTACCTATGTATTTCTCTTTTGTAATTACTTTTTCTTCTTCCCTATATGAATGCTTTAGGTAGTAGTAGCTATTTCTTTTGATCAGTTTCATAAGAATTATTACACTTACAAACTATATAAATTTTGTCTTTTAGCTTCAATTGTAAGTGTATGATATAGACTAGAGTTTTTTTCTTCTCAATAAATTAGCATTAGTTACAACAGTTATAGAAGATAAGGCCATTGCTATTTCCGCTACAACAGGATGCAATACTCCTCCGACTGCTAATGGTATCGCGATGACATTATATGCGAAAGCCCAGAATAGATTTTGCTTTATTTTTCTGAAAGTTGCTTTTGATAAATTAATAGCCTGGACAACTCCGATTAACGAGCCTCTTGCCAAAACTATGTCTCCAGCTTCAATTGCTATATCCGTACCTGTGCCTATTGCTATTCCAACATTGCTCTGCTTTAATGCAGGCGCATCGTTTATTCCATCCCCTATAAATGCAACCATACAATTCTTTTGCAATTTTTCAACCATTTTTGCTTTATCTTCAGGGAGAACATTTGCTATTACCTCTTTTATTCCGACTTGTTTTGCAATTGCTTTAGCTGTACGTTCATTATCTCCGGTTATCATAACTGTTCTATATTTATTTTTGTTTAATCTTCTAATTGCTTCTTTAGAATCTTCTTTTATGGAATCCGCAACAGCCATTACCCCTAAAATTTTATTATTTTTAGCAACGACCATTGTTGTCTTTCCCTCTTCTTCGAACTTTTCTATAGAATCAATAATCTTACTTAGATTTATTTTTCTTTCATTCATTAAAGTCTGATTTCCAATAATGATTGCATCTTTTCCTATTTTACCTTCAACACCCCTTCCTCTTAAAACTTTAAATCCTGTAACTTTTTTGTAATTTTTTATATTTGCTTTATTAACAATTGATTTTGCTATCGGATGCTCTGATAATTTTTCTAAACTTGCAGATAATGTCAGTAATTCTTTTTCGGGTATTAATGATTTGATATCTGTAACTTCTGGTTTTCCTTTTGTTATTGTTCCTGTTTTATCAAAGATGATGATTTTTACTTCTTTCATTGTTTGAATAGCTTCGCCTTTTCGGATTAAGATGCCTCTTTTTGCTCCCATACCTGAGCCGACCATTAATGCTGTGGGGGTAGCTAATCCTAAAGCACATGGGCATGCAATTACCAAAACAGCAACTCCAACTCCAATAGCTTTGCTTAAATCCCCTGAGAAGAAAAACCAACCTATAAAAGTTGTAATCGCCAATATTAGAATTATAGGGACGAAGACAGAGGTTATTTTATCCGCTAATCTCTGGATAGGAACTTTTGAACTCTGAGCATTTTCCACTAATTCTATTATATGGGCTAAGAAAGTATCTTTTCCAACTTTTGTTGCCTTTATATATAGGATTCCATCCTGGTTTATTGTTGCACCAATGACATTACTGCCTTTTAATTTTTCAACTGGCAGACTTTCACCAGTAACCATAGATTCATCAACAGAACTTTCTCCTTTTACTACAATTCCATCTGTTGGGATTTTTTCTCCTGGCTTAATAATTAAAATATCTCCAATTTTAACTTCTTCAATTGGAATCTCTATTTCTTTATTAGCTCTTAGAATCCTTGCTTTTTTTGCTCCTAACTCTAATAATTTTTTTATTTCCTGCGAAGCTCTTCCTCTTGCCTTTGCTTCAACATATTTTCCTGTTGTAAAGAATGCCATTATCATTGCAGCGACGCCGGAATAATCCTGGACGAATCCTGTGAAATAAAATATTCCTGTTAAGTAAGCAACAACTGTACCTAAGGAAATTAAAGAATCCATATTAAAGTAAAAAGTGAATAAACCACGCATTCCTCCCTTTATCGTATCCCATCCAAAGATAAAAATAACCGGGAAGCCTATGACAAGAATTGTTATTATAGAATAGGGCATTTCGATAAGCGGAAAATTGAAAATTCTTTCTGATAACATGATTATTGCTATTGGAATTGTTAATATCCAAGACCCAAAAAGCTTCTTTTTCCAGCTAGTTATCTCTGCGTCTTCAATTTTTTCTTTATGATGTTTATGATTCATTCTATTTTTGATACTTTGTAACCTACTTTTGAAACTGCTTTTTTAATTTCGTCTTCTGAAACTGAATCTTCTGCTTCAACTGTCCCTTTTTTCAACATTAAGCTAACTGAAACTTCTTTAACTCCCCTTATTTTTTTGACACTCCTCTCTATATTAGAAGCACATGATGCACAATGCATTCCTTCTATTGTTAATTTTAACTTTTTCATATTTTTTTCTCCTTTAAACTTTAATAGCATATTTAGCTATTTCAAGATTGCAACTCTTGTACTTTGTGCACCAATTTTCGCACTTTTTTGCCCAATCTTTATCCCTATACATCCATCCACATTTCATGCATTTAAATGCACTTTTCCCTTCAAAATTTATTTCCTGTACCATTCTATCTCTTCTTTATCTCTCAATGTTGCTTGCTTATTTAAATGAGTTATATATTTTTGCGAATAGCCATCCAGTAATTAAGGCTAGTATAATAACTTCTACCGTGCCTAGAATAGTGCCACTAACTGTCATAGTCTTTTGTATTTTTGATAAGTCTATTCCATGAAATACCGCTCCAAATAGATTTACTGTAAACTGCGGGGCAACTGCTATCAGCAAAGCACATGCAGCAGATACTATCCCTGAAGTTGCTGCCAGACTTAATGATACTTTTTTTGGGTTTAATTTTTCCATTTTTTGCCTCCTTATTTTGCATTATTAATAATTTCTTTGACGTCTCTTTCTGCTTCTTCTGCTTCCTTTTGAGAAACTTCGGGGAAGAACTGCGAAATCATACTCGGCTTTAATCTTTAATGGCTTTTGCTCAAAACCCTTTGTAGCCAGTCTTTCTTTTACATCATAAATCTGAAACAATGTCCAACCTTTCTGTTCAACGGCTTTCAATACAGAAACAACCGCGTTATCAAAAGTTTTTTTAGTTTCAACAATATAAGCGAAATCTTCTACTCTCATCTTTTATTACCTCCTTGAATAGACCATATATGAATATTTGACTATCTCCCCAAGGAGTTAAATGTTCCTCTTCAAAGCTCTTTATATGCTCAAAACCACTGAATAGTTTTTTCATAGAATCTTCAGAGTATTGTTTTATATACAACCCACTACATTTTTTTGGTCCATTTTCTGAAAATGTTGAAACAATTAAGTAACCATTCGGTTTTAATAATTGTCTTACTCTTTCTACATATCTATTAATTTCCTCTTCTTCTGTTAAGAAATGAAGAACGGCACGGTCATGCCAAAGATCATATCTATTGTTTGTTTTAAATTCCATTAAATCAGATACTATCCATTTAACATCGTTTGCTCTATTCCCTAATCTTTTCTTTACTCGATTTAACGCATTTGAAGAAACATCTAATACAGTTATGTTTCTAAAACCGACAGCAAGAAGATTATCTACAAGCTTTGAATCTCCTGCACCAATATCAATAATTTTAGCACCTTTATCTAGATTTATTCCTGATATCAAGTTAAGTGATGTTTTAGGCTTTTTCTGATGCCAGCTTACTTCATTTGATTTTTTGGTTTGATAAATATTCTCCCAATGTTCTTTTGCATCATATGTCATTTTTTTACCTTATTTCTTTTTTCATTTCATCATACTGCTTTTTGGATATCTTTCCAGAAGCGTATCTTTTTTTAAGTATGATTAATGCGTCTTCTTCTTTTCTGCCTGACTGACCCGCATTGATAAGAGTAACAACCAACCAGATTAAAACTCCCCAGAAAAGCAACATAAAAGGAAGTCCAAATCCCATTCCAAATCCCATTATACCATAGCTCCCCATCCCCAAATTACCTAATAGGAAAAATAATACCACAGCTGCAAGAGCCCAGACCCAAATATTTTTATTTTCTTCCATAAATATCACACCCCCATATCCTTTTTCATGTTTTCAAATTCTTTTTTTGTTATTTCCCCTTTAGCAAATCTCTTTCTCAAGATATTAAGAGGTGTTTCAGAGGAAATATTTTTTATTCCAAATCTATAAATAATCCATACTATTAAAAAAATGACTACTGCAAGAAGCAATATCCAGAAAATGTTCCAATATCCATAATTGCTATAATTATAACTTGCTGGATAATAATTGCCCATCATTCCTCTTCCCATCATATTCATCATGCCCCCAGAACCCATCATTCCATAGCCGATATAAACATTCTCATTACAGTAAAGCCGTTTTGCTATGTTGATATGCACTTGTTTTAAGGATTTGGAACCTTCTCCCCCCATCATGTTATCCATAAGCATATGGCTTTCTCCTGGATGCATCTGCTCCATAAAATAATCTCCAATGATTTCTAATTGGTCTTCAGTTAAAACATCGCAGGATGTCTTTTGCTTTATTATCTCTTCTGCAGCTGCAAATGTTTCTTCTTCATTAGCTAAAACAAAACTAATGTTTAAACTTAACACGAATAATGCAATAAACAATGCGTTAAATATCTTTTTCATATTTTTTTCTCCTTTATTCAACTATTAAAGTTCCAGTACCCATCCCCATACTGCATGCAAATCCGAATGTTCCTTTCTTAGTGGGAGTAAATACGATTGTGTCTTCTGGGGTCCTTAGATATTTTCTAACTCCGAATTCTCTTATAGTAAAATCCCTCAAGCATCCATAAACACTTTTATCAAGACTAATACTTACAGGTTGATTTGCTTTAACTTTTATTGTATTTGGATAATAATTAAAATTTTTCATACCAATGACAATATTTTGTGCATCACCATTAACATTATTTGCTACAGCATTTCCGGTAATGCTATTTCCGCCAGTATTCGAAATGAAATATATACCTAAAACAATTAAAATAACTATTCCAACTAAATACAAACTTGATTTTTTAATTTCTATTTGATCTTTCATTGAAACAACATACTCCTTGGTCCAAAGACCATAATCCAAATTGTTACCATTGTGAGAATCAAGCTCCAAAATATTGTAAAAAGCTCGCTATCTTTATGTTTTCGTTCTGCTTCTCTTGTTTCATTATAAATCATAAAGTTTAATCCAGTAACAATGAATGCGGAGACGATATATAAAACAATCGCGGCAGCCTTTAAATTATCATTGAACATCATTATGGCAGTCATTGCTCCCATTAATCCCCCCATTAAACCTGCCATCATTCCTTCCATCATTCCCATAACTCCGCAGCATTTTCCGTTCCATATTCCAAAAAACATTCCTACGGAGATGCCAAAAACACTCCCGTAAAACATTCCATTAGTTGCTCCTACATAAAATCCAGATAAAAATCCGGCAATCATCCCGATGGTCATTCCAATCATCATCCCGCTCATGCATGGAAACTCTTTGTAAGCCCGCACATACCTTATTGAAGGCAAGATTAATGCATAGCTTAAAACTGCAAAAAATAAGTAAAATCCATATTTTGGAATGAAGTTTTCAATATATTTCAATCTAAAAAAATAAAACATTCCAAATATTGCAAATGAAACAGCAAGAGAGATAAATATTGTTTTTATTAACTCTCCTTGAGGTCCATCTTTTGTTAAAGATTTTGTGAATTCCTTAAATGACATCATTCATTTTAGATAACTTCAATATATAAATACTTTTATGAAACTAGTTTCAATTAGTATAATCTAATCTATGTCAAGCAATCTCCATAGATATTAGGATGATGATTCATATGCTTTCTCCAGGATTCTTCAGTGTATCCTGAGGCTGGCTTGCACTTATCTTCTATTGATTTTCCAGAATCTTTCCAAGCCTGGATTGTTCCAGGGAAAAAAGTCGCAATTAAAAGTCCAATAACTAGCAAACCCGCGATTATATACAAGATTATATTTTTGTCCATTTATTTACCTCCTTTCATTTTTCTTCTATGTTTTAGCATGACTGTTATTCCAAAGATATTTGAAATTATTCCGATAATCAAAAACCATGCCTGATACTTAACTAAAAATAAGGATAATCCGGCTATTCCAGCAAAAGGAATGGCTTGCAGTAAAAAATGACTGCAACAAGCAATCATTGATCCTCCTGAAATTGATCCTGTTCCTACAACTGTGCCTGTAAGCTGTGCTGTATGTTTAATGGAGAAATATAGTCCGATTTGCGTTCCAAACCCTATAATCAATGGAAGAATCAAATACCATAAACTCCTTAGATTTAAAAAAGCAAATTTAACGCCTTGAAAAATACTCACGATTGTTAAATAGAATAACAATAACCCTATTCCCGCTAAAATTCCATATAAACCCGAATTATCTTTTTTATTCACCATTTTTTGCAGCACTCAATTATTTTTCTTATAAGTTTTCCTAATTTTTCTTTATCCTTAAATGAATAAATAATAAAAAACAAAGTCCAAATCATAGTTAAAAAATATAAAACATTTTGAGAGTAATTAAATCCTTCGATCAAACCATAACCCATTAAAATTAAAGTCAAAAGAACTGGCAGTAAAAATACTTTAAATTCTTCTTTTGTTTTATTTTCGATTAAATAAAAAATTCCCAAAGTACTTTCCCCTATTAAAATAGCAATGATTGTTTTGTCTAAAAATTTTCCTTTCCAATATAATATCAGGAAAAAAACCCATGATATAAAAACACTGGCACAGATTACACAAATTTTATTTTTCTTAAAAACTGATTTAATCAAAAGAAGAATAAAAAACAATATAGTTATTAACAATAAGACATTAAAAAGATTCATATTAAACAATTAATTGAATAATCCCCCCACTAATTATTAATATTAAAAATGTTAAAATAATTCCCTGAAACGGAATTATTTTTCCTTTTCTTATTTCAGTTATTTTTTTACTTATATGTGGAGATATAAAAACGATTAACCCTCCAAATAAAGCTGAAACAAGAGAGTAGTCAAATGCGTATGTCTTTCCATAGTCTCCAATGAACGAAAGATACAAAGGTCCAACGGCTTTAAATATCGGTATTAATGGCCAAATAGTAAGTGCAAAAATTCCTATGATTATCAAGGTACTTTGGAAAGGGAGATAATTCCCTTTTTTTCTTAAAACTCTGGAAAACCACATTCCCATAGACATAGAAAAAGCTCCTATAAATAAGGCAACAACTACTTTGCTTACTCCAAGCCAAACAGCTCCGGCTGCCGCTGCTCCGGCTCCTATTGTGCAAAGGGGGCAATGTGCTAAGACTTTAGGAGTTAAGACTAAAGTAAATATACTGGATAAAAATAAAATAATTTTTTTTGACATTTTACAATCTCATCCATTCTATATAACTCCCGTCATTATTAATAGCGTAAATTACGAAATCTCCGCTCTTTGCTCCAGGCATTCCTGGTGATCCTGAAGGCATTCCAGGCATTGCTATACCTTTGATATTTGGTTTTTCAGTTAATAATTTATTAACCGCCTCTAAAGGGATATGTCCTTCAATAAAGTAATCTCCTATGATAGTTGTATGGCAACTTTCCATAGCAGCAGGAACTTCATATTTCTTCTTTACATCTTGAAGACTTTCCAGATCAATGGTTTTTGTTTTAGGATTTCCTCTGCTTCTAAAATAACTTGAATATACATCACAGCAACCACAGCTTCCAGATTTGTATATTGTAATGTCCCTATCATAATTATTAACTGCTTCATAGCTGGTTACATCCTTGCTTGAGAATGCAAAGAATAAAGTTCCGATTAAAACAACAATGACAAATCCTGAAACAAATATTTTTTTCTTTGACATTTTACTCTAACATCCTCCAACCATACCTAACCCTGATCCGCCAGATGAACTGCCTCTAGCTCTTGCAGGAATTGTTCCGTGCATTTCATAGTTCATTATTTCATTGGCAGTCCAACCAGTTGTGTCTATTACATCAGCAGTGATTGTATTTCCGGTTATACTTGATACTTTATATGTTAAAAATAGAGCTGCCAAAAACAATATCCCTATGGCTGCTAACATCCATGTGTTTTTTTCCATTTTACTTTAACATCCTCCGACCATCCCACCATAGGATTGTGCTACTCCTTTTGATGCACTGTTTACTACTTGAGCAGTTTCAATATTTCCGGCTATACCAGCTTTAAAAGTCAAAATCAAAGCAGCAACAAAAAGCACGCTAATGGCACTCCATAAAATTATTCGAGTATTCATTTTTTATTTCCTCCATTTAATTTTTGAGATTTTTGTTTCTTACTTCTAAAAAAAGTTTTTTTGCCTATATCTTTACAGCACCCTTCATTATCTTTTGTTTTACAACAGTCCATTTTTACCTCCATTTAAAAAAAGGAAAAGATGTATAGATTTTAGATAAAATTTATCTAACACCCTCCCACCATTCCCCCAGCATTATTTGTCTTCCCCTGCTCAATTCCTCTGTATAAATTACTTGCTAAATTGATATAATTTGTTGGGTCTATTCCATTATCTTTCAATACTTGTGCTTTCTGTTCGTGAATACCAGGGAAGAATAACACTTTCCATTTTCCTAGTTCACTGAGAATTTCACTATCACTCATATTAGGATGTTTTGTCAAGAGATATTTTGCCAAGCCTCTCATTGAGTAACTATGGGCACATCCACAGGCTCTTTCACCATTTGGAAAGATTATTGCATTAGCACCGCAGCAATACTCGCAGCTTATGCTTAAACCTATTTTTATATACCTCTCCATTTGATCAGAGGCAAGCTGCATTCCTTCGTATTTGGTTAATTTAGCAATAGTTGCATCTGCGAGTGCAGGATTGTTTGGAGAAATATCATCATAAGAAACTCCAATCTCCTTTCCATAAACTGCTGGTATTCCTTTAGGAATGATTTCGGAAGCAGAAACAGTAATAGTTTCTCCAGTTACAGAAGGCGAATAAATTTTACCTGCATTAAAAGTTATTACCAGTGCTAAAACAGCAATAATCCCCAGCTGCACATAAAATTCAGTATTAGTTTTTGTTTTATTTTTGTTTTCCATACCATTCTTTAAAACTATAGAAATATAAAAGAACTTTTGTGAAACTAGTTTCACTACACAAACTTTTTTAAATAGATATATTCTTTATTGCTATATGGAAAATAAATATGCAGGCTATATGCTATTAGGAATTTCGATATTTATTATTATCTTAATTTTACTTTTTAATTCAACAATGAGAAGCTTTGTAGATGAAACTTGCTCTTTAGAGCATGGTTTATCATGTCCAATGTATGAAGCAATCTCAAAACAAACTTATCTTGCTTTAGGTGTTACTGGTTTGCTTGTTATTGTATCTTTTGTTTTAGTTTTCTCAAAACCACAAAAAGAAGTGGTTATACAGACTAAGACAATTGAGAAGACAATTGAGAAAAAAGCCCCTAAGAAAGTATTTGATATTAGTGAATTGAAAACTGATGAGAAACAAGTATTTGAATTAATTAAAGAAAATAAGGCGGTTTTCCAGGCGGACTTAATTGAGAAGACTGGATTTGGAAAAGCTAAGATGACAAGAATAATTGACAGATTAGAAGGAAAGGGTTTTGTTGAGAGAAAGAGAAGAGGAATGACTAATGTTGTTGTTCTTAAAGAATGATTTGAAAAGGTTTTTAAACAAAAATTATTAATTCTTATTAATGCTCCCCTAGTGTAGCCCGGTCAATCACACAGCCCTCTCAGAAAGCTTTTTAAAAAGCTTTAGCAAAATTTGGAGCAAGGCTGTAACCCGAGTTCAAATCTCGGGGGGAGCGGATAAATAAATGGAAAGGCAGATGACTGAAGTTAATGGTTTAAGTGGAGAATCTAGAGAATATGCAGATCAAATTTATCATAGGCTTTATACACATGATTTAATGGCGGGAGATTTAGGGAGAAGTGATGTTTCTTATCCGGTATTATCTTCAGATGGTGCGTGCTGGAGAAGAACTTATATCAGTGAATCTAGTTTTTTAGCAGTGACTGATAGATTATTAAAAGCGAATGGATTAATATCTTCTTACAGATGGAGTAATAATATTCAATCAATTGAGATTGTTTCTGTTGAACCTGTATTTACTAGTTTAAAAGAGAGATATCTTGAAGATGCGGACAGGTTAAGAGTTTTAACGCTTTTGGATGATATTGAACTTGATGATTTGCTTAATACTTATCCTAATGCGGGTCAAAATGTTACTTTGGCTTACACTTCGGAGAAAAAATAGATTTATATTCTTTTAAAGTTAAAGTTTTTTTATGCTGGTGTTGAGCAGCCTGGTCGCTCGGAAGTCTCGAATAAGCTTTAAAAAGTTTGAGCAAAAAAGAGAGAACTTCTGTCGTTTACGATATGCAGGTTCAAATCCTGCCACCAGCGTTAAAATGTTAATTGAAGAAATTGAAAAAATTAAGAAGAAGGTAGTTATTGTAGAGGGTAAGAAAGATAAAATTTGTTTAGAGAATTTTGGAGTTGAAAAAATAATAACACTTTCAGGCATTGGACTTTTTGAGATTGTTGATAAACTACCTAAATGCAAGGAAGTTGTTTTGTTGACGGATTTAGACAAGAAGGGGAAAGAATTATATTCCAGATTAAGGAATATATTAATAAAAAATGGATATAAGATAGATAATAATTTTAGAAATTATTTATTTAGAGAAACTAAGATAAGACAAATTGAAGGATTGAAAAAATTAGTTAATTCTTAGACCAAGATGGCGAATCGTAATAATATTCTGAACTGCTAGCTGTGGGGTTATTATCACTTCCATCTTCATTTATAATATTCAAGTTACCCGAATTAGAAAATACTATTTTTCTTCCATCTGGAGACCAAGAGAAAGAACCGTAACTACTAACAAATAATCTTCTTATACCATTTTCACTAATTGGATCTATAACATATAAATAGTACTCTCTTAGGGATTTTTCTTTAGTGCTAAATGCGATTTTATTCCCATTAGGAGACCACTCTAATTCACTAGAAGGCGACCAATCGTATACTCTATCAGTTAACATCCTTTCGTTATCCCCATTAGGATCCATCACTCCTATACTACAATCTCCCCCTAGATTATGCACAAAAGCTATTTTATCCCCATTAGGAGACCATCTTGGTTCAAGATAAAAACCACCTCTATCTTCTGTTAAGTTTGTTATGTCTCCGCTGTTAGCATCTATACTAAACAATCCCGGCTTACCCATATAAAAACCACCTGCTATTATTGTATTATAAGAAGACCAATCAAAATCATTTGTACTAGATAATCCTTCTATCAACGTTGTTTGATTTCCATATAAATCTACTATGCATATTTTATCATCCCTAGATGAGCCTGAATTCTCTCCATTTGAAGTGTATGCTACCCTATTTCCATCTGGAGACCATGAAAACCTTTCTATTGTTGCGGACAATCTCGCTAATTCTCTTGTTTTCATATCCATCAAATAAAGATCATTATCCCCTCCAGAAGTAATAAATGCTATCCTGTCTCCACTAGGAGACCATCTTGGATAAATAAAATTATTATATTCTGTTAATCTTTCAATATTACTTCCATCAGGACTCATAATAAAAAGGGATGCATAGGTGCCTGAATTCCATTCTCTTAATGTACCTGAAAAGACTATTTTATCTGATAAATCATAATCTTGAACAGCTTCAGGTTCTTCTACTGGTGTTTCTGGTAAAGTAGCTTCTTCTTCTATTCTAAAATTTAAAGTATCTGCAGAAGTATTTTCAACTTCATCTGTTGCTTGTCCAATAAAAGTATAATTCCCTTCTTGTAAATCAGAAAATACTGCGAAAACTCTACCTGTTTCTCTACCAAATTCATCTCTTTCTTCTTGAGAGTTTCCCTGTTCAATAATTTCATTATTCTTTTGAAGAGTATAATCTAAATGTAAATCAGTTTCTAATGTTGGACCTAATAAGGTTGTTAAATCTATTACATCTGGCAAATCGAACGGCATTGAATAAACTGTATCATCAGAAGCTGTCCAAAATATTGTAGTATTATAATTGTGCTTTACCAAAGAAGAAATTTCTACTTTAGGAGCATTACTAGGTATTAAGATAATATCTTCAATTCTTTCGGGAGTAAATTCAGTTCCATAACTCCTTCTATAAACGTCCCATCTTCTTGCTTGTACATCATCTCTGCTTACATAAGGATCAAAATAAGGGGCTAACTCTTCAAAAGTAAAGGGAAATTCAGATGACCATAATGAACCAATGAAGCCATTTACTTTGTCAACTCTCCTTATCCATGTTAAATTTTTATCTCTTTTTTGTACTCTTTCATCTTCATCTATTGTTTCTGTGTATTCATATCTTCTAAATGGATTAGATTTTAATTGAGGATTTGTTTCGAATCTATACCATGCTCTTGTTGTTTCTTCATCATTTATTACCTGCATTAAGACCCTACCCATATTTTTTGGAGCTGTTCTTAAAGTGTGTAAAGAATTATGCGGTGCTATCAACATAGTTTCGGCTAAATTGTCATTTGGATCTACAGCTGTAAAAAGTTTAAAATTAGGATTATCAAAATACTCGACATCCATAGCTTCTCTTTGATGATTTTGGTTTATTACCTCAACCTCTGCTTTTCCATCTTCACTTGTTTCGTCTAAAAAAGAAGCGACATTTCCATTTGTTGATCCCTGAAAAACTCTAGTATTATCAGGTAAAATTTCTATTGGTTCTGTTATTAATCTTGGTTCGGGGGATAACGGCTCTTGCGAGAAATCAGTTCTATGACCGCGATATAATAAACCCTTATCCACATTAAATTCAAATTCTGCAGGTGTAGGATCTTCTTCTCCTTTATTATCTATAGCAGAAGCCCTGATGGTGTAGTTCCCATCTGGCAAATCCTTAACTATATCTAGGGATTCTTCAAGATATCCCCAATCTTGACTTTTAGGCCCTTCTAAGGAAACTTTATAATCTGTACCGTATCCATCTCCATCTATTGTTTCTAATCTAAAATTTTTTATTATCCCGTTTTCATAGATGGGAATTAGTGTTGTATCAGGAAAAGCGTTTTTATGTCTTACTCTAAAAGTTCTTTCTTCAGGAGTTGGATCTGGCAAACCTTCACTATCTATAGCCATAACTTCTAATGTATATTCCCCTTCTGATAAGGGAGTTAGATCTATGGAGATATGGCCGGTGTATGATGTATGCCATTCAGAAATAAATTCATTGTTTTTTACTCTAAAATCGATTCTTCTTGTAAATTCATCTTCTTTATCAACACCCAATGCAAGGAATTGAAGTTCATCTAAATCAGGAACACTATAAGTAAGCCCTCTTATTACTGTTTCAGGGGCTTCATTTTTATTTTTAGGACCTAGAATTGTATCGCAGCCTGAGGATAAAGTAGCAGCTGCTAATGCTGGAACTAATAATCTTCTGCTTAATCTTCTAACTCTATCAGCTAAATTTGACATTTTTATGAAAAATTATGATTTTTAGTATTTTTAAAGTTTGTTACTTTTGTGTGGTTATTAGGAAAACTTATTAATCTCTTTTTTATTAGTTAAGATTATGAAATTTAGCTATATGCTAGCTCCTCTGGAAGATTTTTCAGATAATGCTTTAAGGACATTATGTTATCGACATGGAGCGGATTTAACTTTTACAGAGATGATTAGGGTTGAGGCGCTTGCAAAAAAAGTTGAATCTGTCTGGGAGAGAATTGAATTTAAAGACGATACTCCAACTGCAATACAAATATCAGTAAATAAAGAATATGTTCTTAAAAAATTTTTATCTATGTTTAAACCTAAAGATTCTTTTAAAGGGTTTAACTTTAATTTTGGCTGCCCAGATCCGCAAATTGTTAAACTCGGACAGGGATGTGCGATGATAAAAAGGGTTGCAAAAGCTGAAAAATTAATTAAAATTATCAAGAAAAATGGATATAATGCGAGCATTAAATTAAGATTAGGGATGAATTTATTTGAAAGGGAGAAAAAAATTTATTTGAATCTAATAAAAAATGTTAATGCTGACTTCTTTGTTGTTCACAGCAGATATGGAACTCAGAAATATAATGAACCTGCAGATTTCAGCGTTTATTCTGAATGTGTTGATACAGGCAAAGTAATAGTTGCTAATGGGGATATTGAAACAAAGGAACAGGTTAAAAATCTTAAAACTATTGGATTAAATGGAGTTATGCTTGCAAGAAGCGCGATTGTTAATCCTGCGATATTTGATTATTTAAAAGATAAAGATATACCTGATATTTCTATAATAAGAAAGGAATATGAAGAATTAGCTTTAAAGTATAATTCTCCATTTAGATACAGAAATAATGTGATTAAACACTTAGGAAAGCCGAGAAAGGCGAGTCAGAATGTTGAAACTGGTTAAAATTTAAGCTTAAAAAGGCTTAAAAAGCTGTTTTTTGGTATAAAATATATAATGTACACTATATTAGACTGTTATACTGATGAGGCAGCAGGACTTGGAGTTCCGCCTTATTTGGGTACTTATCCAAGATACATAGCTGGAAGTTTGAAAGGTAATGTTAATTATATTACAATAGATGATTTAAGGTTGTGGAAGAAATATAATGGAAAAGTTAAAATTCCCAGTTTGAAAGAAAAAACTCAGATAAGCACCTATAATCTAACGAAAAATGATGTTTCTAAGGTTTTAGATAAAACTACTGAGCTGATTGTTGTGTTAGGGGTTCATGTTCCAGGCAAGTATTTATCCGCTATTCCCGGAACTTTAAATGAAGTTTCTAAATTATTAGAAGATGTTAAATGCAAGAAAATCTTAACTGGACCTGCTGTTTTTGGAACTCAGTTATTTGGCGGAAAATTATTTGAAAAATTAGATAAAAATATATTTGATGAAGTAAATGTTTCTTTATTTAGGTTTAGCTATAAAGATGTTTCTAAATATGCTATTTTAGGAGCTAAAAAAATATATCCTCAAATCCCGGATATAAGGATGATTGAGATTGAAACTGGCAGAGGGTGCGATATTGGCCATTGCTCATTTTGCACTGAGCCTTTGAAAAATAAAGTTGAATTTAGAGATAGAAAAGAAATAATTAAAGAGATGGAAATATTTTATTCTTTAGGAGCTAGATATTTCAGATTTGGAAAACAAACTTGTTTCTATACTTATCCTGATGCGATTAAACTATTAGAAGAGGTTAATAAAAAATTTAAATTAAAAGTTTTACATATAGATAATGTTAATCCTGTTAAAGTTATAATGGATAAAGATGATTCTATTACTAAAGCTATTGTTAAATATTGCACTTCTGGTAATATAGCTGCTTTTGGAATTGAAAGCTTTGATCCTAATGTTGTTAAAGCTAATACTTTGAATACTTCTCCTGTGGTTGCTATGAAAGCTATCAGAATTATAAATAAATACGGTTCTAAAAGAGGCAGTGATGGACTTCCTAAATTTTTACCTGGTGTTAATATTATATTTGGACTTATTGATGAGAGTAAAAATACACATAAAGAAAATATGAAATATTTAACTAAAATATTAGATGAAAATTTATTATTAAGAAGGATAAATATCAGACAAGCAGCAATATTTGAGAATACTAAATTGTATAATGAAGCAGGTAATAAATTTTTAAGAAAAAATAAAAAATATTACTGGAAATGGAGAAATGAGATTAGACAGAAAATAGATAATGAGATGCTGAAAAGAGTTATTCCTTCTGGAACTATTTTGAAAGATTGTTATGCTGAAATTTATGATGGAAATACAACATTTTTAAGGCAGTTTGGAACTTATCCTTTGATAATAGGAGTAAAAGGAAGATTAGAACTGAAAAAGTTTTTTGATGTTAAAGTTACAGGACATATGCTGAGAAGTTTAACAGGAGAAATTGAATGAGTGAAGTTGTTGAACATTTAAGAGATATAAGGGGGTTAGATAATGATAATATTATTGGTTATCATGGAACTAGTTTGGAAGCTATAGGATATATGATTAAAAATAAGATTTTATTGGGAAGAACTTATGACCCTAAGCATGGTTATGATTCCAGAAGAGGAGCACTTAGCTTTTATCCTCTTAAATTAAAATTTGAAAAACACCTGCTGGAAAAAACTTTTTTAAATGAACCAGAGATTTTAGAAAGAATTGGTATATATGCTGAAACCATAGCTATGAGACATTCTTTTTTAACTCAATTAGGATTTAGTCTTGACAATGAAGAAATGGATTATGATGCTGTTATTTTAACTCATCTTGCTAATCCTGATTACCAAGATATTTTTAAAAAGTATATTGGAGAAGGCTCTTCCAGAAGAGTCTTGAGTTCCGCTATTTTCACTGCAAGAAAAAGAAAAGGGTTCATTCTTGGCTTGGATAGAGGATTACTTGACAGGTTTGATTTAGAAGAAGGAGATAAAGATGAAGGAGACTTAAGAATTCACTGTCTTTATGGTTTGTCTTATGAGTTAATCTCTGGAATAGTGCCTATGGGAGATGTTGAGGAAGAATACTTGGACGGATTAGAATGAGAATATCTTTAGAAGAACAAATGATTAAAAAGTGTAACAAAAATTGTATCACTTTATAAAATAAGTGTAACAAAAATTGTATCACTTTAGAAAGATTTAAAAAGGCTAAAATCATAAAAAAATTATGGAAAGAGATAATCTTTATTTTGTTCTTTTTGAGCAACAGAAGGATTTTGAGCAGACCAAAGGACTTGTTAATAGAGAGAAAACTGATGAAATAACTAAACTTAGTTTACTTAAAATGCCGATAATTATAACGGGCATTAGAAGATGTGGTAAATCGTCTCTTCTAAAATTAATAAAAAATAAACTTAAACTAAAAGAAAAGGAGCACCTATATATTGATTTTAATGATGAAAGATTGATAAATTTTTCTGTAGATGATTTTCAGAAAATAATTGATTTCTTAGAGGAGAATGACTACAAAAAGGATTGTATTTTGTTTATTGATGAAATTCAAGAAGTTAAAGGATGGGAGAAATGGGTTGAAAGAATTAGAAAAAAGCATATTGTTTTTATTTCAGGCTCTAATTCAAAGCTGTTAAGCAAAGAGATTTCTACAGTCCTAACAGGTAGGTCAATAAATTTTAATTTATACCCATTTAGTTTTAGAGAATTTTTAGAATATAAAAAAATAGATATAAAGAATTGGAAGATTAGTTTGGGGATACAATCTAAAATAAGAAAAAATTTTGATATTTTTATTGAAACTGGAGGATTTCCACAAAGAATATTAAGTAATAATGATATTATTGTTTCAGAACTTTATGAAAACATACTCTATAGGGATATAATTTCGAAATTTAATAAAAACTTATCTAAACCAATAAAAGAAATTTCACTTTATTTAATATCAAATATAAGCTCGGACATTAGTTTGAGAACTTTATCTTCTTTTTCAGGAATAAAAAATATAGCTACTGTTAAAAAAATTTTGGATGCTTTTGAAAACGCATTTTTATATTTTACTTTAAATAAATTTGATTATTCTATTAAGAAACAGATTCAGAACCCAAAAAAGATATATTGTGTAGATAACGGTATTGTTACTTCACTTGGATTTAGATTCAGCCAAAATAGAGGAAATCTTCTTGAAAATTTTGTTGCAATAGAATTGAAAAGAAAAGGAAAAGACTTTTACTATCATAAAGAAAACTCTGAGTGTGATTTCGTGATAAAAAATAATTTAAAAATTGTAGAGGCTATACAAGTTTGTTTTAACTTCAATGAAAAAAATGAAAAAAGAGAGCTTGATGGTTTATTAGAAGCTATGAAAAAGTTTAACTTGAATGAAGGTATTATTTTAACATACGATCAGGAGAAAGAATTTAAAGTTGAAAATAAAAATATTATTATAAAATCCATATGGAGATGGTTGATAGAATAAATTTTACTTTTAGAAAATGCTATACTTAATAGGAACAGGAATTAGAAGTAATTTAAGTTTGGAAGTCTTAGAAATTTTAAAGAAATGCTCTAAGATTTATTTAGAGAATTATACTTCTGTTTTACAAGGTAATTTAGATATTGGAGTTGAGAAAGTTGAGAGGGACTTTGTTGAAAGCTATGATGTTTCTAATGCTTTAAAAGAAAATATTGCTTTATTAATTATTGGAGATGTTTTTAGTGCTACTACTCATATAGCTTTATTTAATGACTGCAAAGAAAAAAATATTAAAGTTAAAGTTATTAATAATTCTTCTATATTAACTGCTGTTGGAATTACAGGCTTAGAATTATATAAATTTGGAAAAACTGCCAGCATTCCGTTTAATAATAAAAATATTGAGACTCCTTTTAAAATTTTAGAAGATAATAAAAAAATAAATGCACATACTTTGTTCTTGTTGGATTTAGATCCTTTGAAAGATAAATTTTTAAATATCAGAGAGGGTATAGAATATTTAGAAAAGAGAGGGTTTAAAGGCAAAGTTGTTGGCTGTGCAAGAGTAGGAAGCGACGATTTTGTTATTAAATATGGAGATAGTGATAAAGTGAAAGAAGAAAATTTTGGTGAAGGTCCTTATTGTATTATTGCTCCTTCAGATAATCTGCATTTTATGGAGGAAGAAGTTCTTAGAAAATGGAAGTAGATTTTACTCAAGAAATGGTGCTGTTAAGAGAAGAAGTAATAAGAGATTTATATGGTACGGTTTATGAGTATAGCAGGTTCAGACAAGATGCAAATAGGGGTTTTAGTTAAAACTAATAGTAAGAAAGAAAGTATTGAAGAAACAAAAAATGGATATATTGTTTCTGTTAAAGAAAAAGCTGAAAATAATAAAGCTAACTTAGCTGTTGTAAAATTATTATCTAAATATTTTAAGAAAAAAGTTTTTATTAAATCTGGATTGAGAAATAAAAGGAAAATAATCTCTGTAAAATAGAAATGTTTATATACTATAGTGACCTATAGATGACTATGGCAACTACAATACAAGTGAGCAATGAGTTGAGGGGAGAACTTTCTAAGAGAAAACTTTTTGATAAAGAGAGTTATGAAGATGTTATTTGGGGTCTGATAGAAGACACTATGGAATTAAATGAAGAAACTAAAAAACATATTAAACAAGCTGAAGAAGACATTAGAAATGGCAGAGTTTATACACATGATGAAATAAAAAAGAAATTTGGTCTGTAGATGTATTCGCTAATTTATACTAAGGAATTTTCAAAACAATTAGAAAAATTAGATAAGAAAGTTAAAGAGAGAATTATTTTATCGATGCAAAGATTAATTATTAGACCATATGCACATATTAAAAAATTAGTGAATAGCCCTTATTTTTCATTTAGGGTCGGAAACTATAGAGTAATTATAAGAATTGATGAAGGGAAACTACTGATAATAGCAATTGATGTAGGGCATAGGAGAAACATCTACAAATAAAATAATCTCTGTAAAATAGAAATGTTTATTAAGAATTTACTTCTTTTCTATGGTATGATTAATGCTATAAGAGATTTTTTGAATAAACTTTTCTTGTTTAATCTTTTTAAGAATAGAAATAACTTAAAATTAGGAATGTACGGGCCTCCCAATTCTGGCAAAACAACTCTTTCCAACAGAATCTGCATGGATTGGTTGGGAGAGGAAATGGGAAAAGCAAGTAAAATCCCACATGAAACAAGGACTGTGCAACAAAAAGAAAAAGTTACGGTAAAATCTGGGAGAAAGGAAATAACTTTTAACTTAATTGATACTCCTGGAATTGCAACTAAGATTGATTATGAGGATTTTATCAGGGCCGGGATGAAGAAAAAAGATGCACAAGATAGAGCTAAGGAAGCTACTAAGGGAGTAATTGAAAGCATTAAATGGCTTGATGATATGGATGCTGTTGTTGTAGTTTTAGATTCAACTGTTGATCCCTATTCCCAAGTTAATATAACTATTATAGGCAATCTGGCTGCTAGAAAAATTCCTGTATTGATTGCAGCTAATAAAATTGATTTAAAAAAAGCTAATATTAAGAAAATAGAAGCTGCTTTTCCTCAGTATCCTGTAATCGGGATAAGTGCTGAATATGGGGATAAAGTTGATGACTTTTATGAACATCTGATAAAATTAATGAAATAAAATGCTGACTTTACAATATGTTCCAAGCGATGAAGTAAAAGGTTTAGACAGTGATAGGAAGATTCAAAAATTATTAAAAATAATAAAACAGGATAAGATAGTTCTGATGGAAGGAAGATTAACAAGTCGTGAAGAAACGGAATTAATTGAGAAAACTATGGAAGAGATTGATAAAAAATTTAGAGGGATAGAAATCGCCAGTTTGGAGCCTAATACCAGCAGAAATATTGGAAATTTTTTGAGAGAAAGTTTTTATAAAATATTTTTCGGAGGAGCTAGAGGGATGACAGTTATGGGTCCTGCCCATATTATTAAAGAAATTAAAAAAGATCCTAATAAATTACAAGTTTATACTTCTAACAGAAGAGGAAGAAGATAATGGTGCATCAATGCGTTAAGTGCGGAAAAGTTTATGGGGATGGTAGCAGTGAATTACTAAAAGGTTGCCAGAACTGCGGCGGAAAATTCTTTTTCTTCATTAAAAAAGAGAAATTAAGCGAGACTGTGGAGGAAGTTGAAAAATTAAGCGTTAAAGAGAGAGAAAAGATTGAGAGAGATGTTTTAGACATAGTTGGCAGTAAGATAGATGATGATTCTACAGTTATACTGGATTTGGAAAGCATTAGAGTTCTTAAACCTGGGAAATTTGAGGTTGATATTGTTAATTTAATGAGAGGAAAGCCTGTTGTTTTTAAGATGGAAAATGGCAAGTATATTATTGACTTGGCCACTACTTTTCAACAGACCAGAAAGAGTGAACAGAATTAGAAATCTTTAAAAATATAATCGCTTATTTTAGAAATATGGAAAGATATGTTGATGGTTTTATTGTGGCTGTGCAAAGGAAAAATCTTGAAAATTATAAGAGGTTATCTGAAGAGATGGGGAAGATTTGGAAAGAATATGGAGCCTTACAATATGTTGAAACTGTCGGTGATGATATGAGCAAAATGCAGGGCTTGCTCTCATTTCCAGAACTAGTTAAGCCTAAAAAAGATGAGGTAATTTTGTTTTCTTGGATTTTGTATAAATCTAAAGGGCATAGAGATGAAATTAATAGGAAAGTTATGAGAGACCCTAGAGTTAAGGATAATATGAACAAGACTATACCCTTTGATTCTAAACGCATGGCATACGGCGGGTTTTCAACCATAGTTGACAAATAAGATTTAGATAATCGTTAGATTTTAATACATTACTATTAACTTTTTTACTATGAATAGATATGATAAGATAAGGGAAAGATATGGAGAAAAATATCCTGAAACTGGAGAGTATATGGCTTTTTTAGAGGTTATGTCAGATGCCCGAACAGTCATTGGAATTCTTGAGAACCCTAATGATTATAGTATGATTCCTCCAGATATAACTATGGACTGGGTAGAAGAAGTAGTTGACGAAATCAATACAAACTACCCTGATGGTGATAAACATTCAAGGATTGCGAGAAGAATTGAATTAAGTGCTGAATTTTTGGAGAGTCGTTTGGAGACAAGAAGTGTTAGGAGGATTTTAGGAGTCTCTGTTAATAGATTAGGATTTATTAGGACTTTAGTACGACGATAAGATGGATTATTTAGCTCATGGATTATGGAGTTATATTGTATTTCATAAGATAAAGAAAGTTTGGTATGCTGTATTCTTTGGTTTGCTGCCAGATAACTTATCATGGGCTGTTTATTTAATATATAGCTTATTTACCAATGGATTTAATTTTGGAGCACCTGTTGTTTCTGAAATTCCTAATTGGGTTTTTGCTTTGTATAATGTAAGCCATAGTTTAATTGTTGCTTCTTTCTTTATTATCTTATTTGGATTTATTTATAAGAAAATTATAGTCTATATGCTGGCTTGGCCCATGGCAATTTTAATGGATGTTATTTCTCATACCAGAGATTTTTTGCCTACTCCTTTTTTATGGCCCTTAACAGACTGGAAATTTGATGGAGTAAGCTGGGGCAGCCCGAAATTTATGATAATTAACTATGTTTTAATCACTATTGGGTTAATATATGTGCTTTTGAGAAAAAGGGAAAGCTATAAAAGGATGTAATTTTTATTAGAAATTCCGTTGAGTTAAAATGCCAGAAAATTTTGACTGACTTTAGGGAATGAAGTCTTATTTTTGGGATCTGGTCTTTTATTTTTTTTAAAATGCCTGAAAGATTACAAATGTTCAAGGAAGTTGTAGAGGGTGGAGATTACAGGCCTTTATTAAGAAGTATGAGTGCTGTTGTTATTGCTGGTCTTTTTGAGATTGTTCAAGATCCTGTTTTTGCAGATCAAGCTTGTGAAGTTTTATCTGGAAGAAGACCAATAGTTGTACATACAAGTTCATTACCCTATACCAATGATTCTATTTTAGATCTTTATCGATAGATATATAAATAAATAGTGATATTATGAGCCCACCATGTTATATGAAACTAATCCCCAAGGCCCCTATAATGATTCTTCAAGAGGGGGAGATTATAGACAAAACTTACCAACCTATTTAGCTTTAGAAGATATAACTAGGGCAACTGCTCCTGCCGGAACAGGCTCATCTATTGTGGACAGAACTGTTGCTGTTTTGGGCTTAAACAACTGGAGAGTGCCTATTGAAAGAGGAGAATGAAGGTTTCTTTCTATATTTTCTTTTATAGAAATACTTTTAAAGGTATTTTTTACTATAAAGTAGTATGACCAATATAATAAGAGAAGCATTTCAGAAAGTAAAGATAGATATTTCTGATTTAAGAAGCAAAACCCAGAAGAATGAAGAGGATTTTTCTAAGATAAATGAGAATATTTTAACTGCTAAAAAAGATTATAAGAAAAATTTAGATAATGTTTATGATAAATTAGAAGAGATGTTTGATTATTTAAAAAAAGAGAATAAAGAACTTAAAAGACAAATAACGCTTTTGAAGAAAAATGGGATTAAGAGTGAAGCTAAAAAGACTTCTTTGAGAAAAGAGATTGAAGAAGAACCGCTTTATGAAACTGAAGTTGAATATAAAGAAACTGGGGAAGAGAAAGAAGATAAGAAAAAGGGGTGGTTCTCTAAACTAGTGGATTTCTTGGCGGAAGAAGATGACAATTAAGGGTGTTTTAGATGAGTTAGAAGCTTATATGGATGGGGGGTATACTGAAGTAGTGGGAGAATTATGGTCTGAGTATTCTGAATTTATTGCGAGACATATTAAACCACAGATGGCTTTAGAATTTTATGAGTTTCTTGAAAAATATTGTATGACTAAAGAAAGAGATAAGTTTTATGATACTATTGTTAGGGGGGATTTACCTCCTTCCCAGCATTTAATTGTCAGAAGATATATTGGTTCAGATTGGGAAGTTTAATTAGAAAATTTTTTAAACTGATTTTTATTGATAATATTGGTGAGACAAATATGCAAGAAGCTAATAGAGATTTAACCACTTCAAGACCGGATTATAATTTGGTTAGTATAATCGGAAGTGATTTATTTTTTTGGAATGGCGGTGGATATAGTGAGAGAACAAGCGAAGTTGGAATGAATCCGCATGCAGGAGAACTAGTTGCTGTTAGAAGAAGAAACAGAGCATTCTTAGATATTTTGTATACTGTTGAAGTTATGGGAGCATTATATTTAGCTTATTCTATAGCACACGCGGGTTATGAATAAATCATTGGAGAATATAAATTCTTTTAAGTTTATAATTTTAGATGAAATATTATGCCGCATATAATAGTAGAAAATCAAGACCATTATTATCATGAAATTGTTGGAGCGAATGAGACTGCTTATATTGAGACCGTTTTTTACAAAGGACCAAAGGAAGGAAAATTGAAGATATGGTATAGAAGAAGAGAATGGGGAGAAGATTCAAGGTTTGAGCTTTTAGAGGAAATAATTGAAAAAACCAAAGAATAAGAAACTTCACTCAAAACTAAAATATGAACAAAGAAA
>JAGVZL010000024.1 GCA_018302505.1 Candidatus Woesearchaeota archaeon
GAGATATTTCCATTCCTTCAGCTATATTTTTTAAACTTACTCCTTCATAAAAATGTAAACTTATAACTTTTCTTTCTCTCATATCCAGAGTAGACATTGATGCTGTTAATAATCTATGGTCTTCACTCCTTTCAGATTCATCGCTTGGAGATAGGTCGGGAGAAGGTATTAAATCTAAGAGTGATTCTTGATCTTCTACAACCCTATCCAAAGAAACTGTTTTTCTCTTTCTATAAGTTCTTAATTCTTTTTCTATACTTTGGCGTATCCCTCTTACTGCATAAGTTGTGATTTTATAACCTAATTCTGGTTTAAAATATTTTAAAGAGGCTATTAGTCCTAAGTTGCCTGCTGATAGTAATTCGCCAAAAGATAATTCCTGTCCTTGGTAGCTCTTTGCAGTATCTATAACAAACCTTTGATAAGTTTCCAATAATCTATTTCTGGCTTGTATATCTCCTTCTAAGGCTTTTTGTGCGAGGATTATTTGTTCAGAATGAGGTAATGGGTCATAGTGAGTTCCTCTTAATTGATAATATACTCTTAAGAAATTATTATCTTCTCTAGTTTTTAGTCTGGAATAACTTCCATTATGATTACTGCGAGGGTGTTCTGCCATTCTTTTTAATAAATTTGTAGGCAGCACATAAGCCGCATTTTGTAGAGCTTCCTTAGGAATAGCTCTTCCCAGCATTTGACTATGCGTCGTAAAGACTTGCACAAACCAGGACTCACCGTTTCATCGTTTTCTTTTGGCAAGTTCAGTTGGTTCTCGTTTCCATCGCTGGAAATTTCGCGAACATCATTACGCCAAAAGACCGTGTCGTTTCTGCGTGGTTGCCCTCAATTTCTTGAGCTCTTTTACAAGAGTGGTCTTTAATAGTGTGCGGACTTTCCTCAGCGAACCATTTTAAAAAAAGCTTCACCAAAAAGCAAGGCTTTTGTTAGGTTCTCCGATTGCTAGGTGCACTACCTACTTTTTAGATGTTATAATCTTTAGGTTATAAATGTTTCTAATTAAAAAATTTAGAAATAAAATTAATTAATTTCCTTATTATCATTGCAGTCTGAATTTATGTCGCATTCATTAAAACAAACAGCGTTATCTGATTCTATACAATTATCACAGCTACTTTCTAATCTTAATTTTGCTGAATTTTGGGAAACACTTCTTAATTCAATTCTTACATTGTTTATTGTTCTATCTTGGTCCCTTGAGACAATTCCCTTTACATTATTTACACAGATTATTGCCTTATCATATTTAGTATCGACATTTATTACACTAATTTTTTGGTTTTCAATAGTTACATTACTTCCTATTTGGATTTCTTCAGTTAAGGTTCTGGCTTCTATAGTTGCAGCTAGTAAAAATACTATGAATGCCAATAAAACTGATTTTTTCATACTTAAAATTAAGAAAAAAAGCCCTTATAAAGGTTTTTGAAATTAATAGCCGGCATCGACCCGTACATAGACGGTATTTCCTTCTATTCTTTTTACATATGCTCTTAAAACTGCTGAGCCACAAACCAAACTTGGATGTCCAGCAGAAACTAAAATTCTTCTTCTACTTAATTCAGTTTGTGAAGAATATTGGATAACTTCTCTAAAATTAAATGCACTATCACTATCATCTACATCAAAATCTAGGCTTGTCCAGTCTTGTCTTAACCTTCTAACTATTTCTCTTCCTTTCTTTGTATGGGCAGTTGGAGCAAACATAATATTTGTTAAAGATTTCTTATATTTAATTATTTATATTTTAGAAAAAATACGCCACGACTCGGATTTGAACCGAGATACCCAGATGGGTCAAGCTTTCCAGGCCTACACATAATATCTTTTAGATAATTATTTTGTGCGATACCAGGTTACGCGATCGTGGCTTCAATGAATTTAAAGTTTTAAAGAATTTATAAAGGTTTAGAATTAATCTAAAACAGCTATTTCAATAGAAACTTCTTCTGGGATTGGGACTCTCATTACTAACCTTAGGGCCCTTTCGTCCACACCTAAGTCAATCAATCTTTTATGGATTCTCAGTTCATACCTTTCCCAGGATGCTTTACCTTCTCCATCTGGGCTTTTTCTTGTAGTTAATTTTAACTTTTTAGTAGGCAAAGTAATCGGACCAGACATCTTTACTTTTGTTTTTGCAGCAATATCTTTAATTGCGTTGCATATTTCATTCAATTGGCCTATATCTGCACTTGCTAAATTTATTCTTGCTTTTGGCATTTTATTTTTAAAGATAAAATTGTGTTTATAAATTTAACTGATTCCCAAAAAGTATTTAATTAAGTAAGTTTCTAAAATTATTATGGCAGAGAGCGTGATAAGATTAGAGGATGTTTGGAAAATATATCATATGGATGAGGTCAGCGTTCCAGCTTTATCAGGGATGAACATTGATATTAAAAAGGGAGAATTTGTTGCTGTTGTAGGTCCTTCTGGTTCTGGGAAAAGCACTACTATGAATATGATTGGATGTTTGGATATCCCAACTAAGGGAAAAGTTTTTTTAGAGCATCACGATATTAGCAAATTGTCTGAATCTAATTTAGCACAAATAAGAGGGAAGAAAATTGGATTTGTTTTTCAAACATTTAATTTAATTCCGACTTTAACTGCGCTGGATAATGTAATGCTGCCTATGACATTTCAAAATATTCCTAGAGAAGAAAGATTAAAAATTGCCAAAAACCTTTTAGTTAAAGTTGGGTTAGGACATAGAGTAGGTCATTTACCCAGTCAATTAAGTGGAGGCGAAAAGCAAAGAGTTGCAATAGCTAGGGCTTTATCAAATAATCCTGAAGTTATTTTAGCTGATGAACCGACTGGAAATTTAGATTCTAAAACAGGAGAAGAGATAATGAAAATGTTGAAAGGATTAAATAAAGATGGGAAAACTATTGTTATGGTTACTCATGATACTGATTTAACTAAGTATGCAAAGAAAGTAATACATATAAAGGACGGGAAGAATATAAATGATTAAAATGAGGAAGATATTATTAATAATTTTAGTTTTCAGTTTACTTTTAACTAATACTGATGCGATACAAACTTTAGGACCTGATTTAACTATAGAATCTGTTATTATGAGTCCATTTCCTGTTACTCCTGGGGAAGAATTTGATTTATTAGTTGAGTTAAAAAATTCAAATACGAGAAAGACTATTAAGGAATTAGAATTTAGTTTGGATGATGGATATCCATTTAAAGCAGTTAGTAATAATGTTAAGATTGCTTCTTTAGAACCAAATAAAAAAATTGTTGTTACTTTTAGGATAAGCACAGATAAAAATGCGGTTAATGGAGTGAATACATTAAGATTAGTTTATGAAGATTCCACAGATATAAAATATGTTAGCAAAGAATTATTAATTGATGTTTTGAGCAATACTAAAGATCTTTCTATAATTTCCGTTAGAACTTTACCCAGAGAGATAGTTCCTGGGAGCGAGATAAATGCAGTTGTTACTTTGAAAAATATGGTTAATGTTTTAATGAAGGAAATAGAGGTGGATTTGGATTTAAGCGGGGATGTTCCATTTACTCCAATAGGCTCAACCACTAAAAAAACTTTAAATTCTTTAAACTCAGGAGAGGAACATGATTTCATTTTTGATATTTCTGTTGATGCGGATGCTGAATCTAAAGTTCATAAAATTCCTTTAATTATCAAATACAGCGATGAATTTAGCAAAAATTATACTATAGATACTATTACAGGATTTAAAGTAGCTACCCGTCCTAAATTAGATTATAGTATTGACAGCTCTGAAGTTTATTCCTCTGGTAAAAATGGGAACGTTGTAATTAAAGTGGTGAATTCCGGATTAGCAGATGTAAAATTTTTAAATGTTGAATTATTAAAAACCGAGGATTATGAAATCATTTCTGTTCCGAATGTTTATCTAGGAAATTTAGAGAGCGATGATTATGAAACTGCTGAGTTTAAAATTTATGCTAATTCAAGAAAAGAAGTGCCTTTAAAATTAAAAGTTAATTATAAAGATGCTTTTAATGAAGATTACGAAACTGAAGAGAAATTAATGCTTCCGCTTTATTCAAGTTCAGAATTAATTAAATATGGGTTAAGCGGGAATGGAGGGGTTTCAACATCCATCAGCTATTTAATTTTAGTAATATTTGTTTACACATTTATAGTTGAATGGAGGAAGGAGAAAAGTATTCCTAAGGCTTTTAAGAATACTGTGATGAGTTTCTTGAAGTTTATAAAGAAGATAATAAAAGCTATAAGGATAAGAACACTAAAGAGAATATTATTAAGAATAATCCTTTTCTTCAAAGAACCATGATCTTTGATTTTTTAACTTACTCCTTTAATAGTTTGAGGATAAGAAAAACCAGAACTTTACTTACTATGATCGGGATATTCATAGGGATAGCTGCGGTTGTTTCTTTAATTTCTTTGGGTTCAGGATTTCAAAAAGCTGTTTTATCCCAGTTTTCTGATGTTGGGACGGATAAATTAACTGTGCAGGCTGCTGAAACAGGGTTTGGTCCTCCTGGAAGCACTGCGGTAAAAAGACTGAATGATGATGATTTCGATGCTATTAGAAAAGTTTCAGGAGTAAAAGCGGCTGCTAAAAGATATATTCGAGCTGCTAAAGCTACTTTTAAGGAAAAGACATTAGTTGTTGTTGCCAGTTCAATACCTCAAGATAAAGACGGAAGAACTTTGGTTGTTGATGCATTAAATTTAGATGTTGCTGATGGAAGGTTTTTAGAAATTGATGATTCAAATAAAATTTTAGTCGGCAATGGGTTTTATGAAAATGAAAAGTTTCCTAAAAAAGTTTTTACTGGAGACAAAATAGATATTAACGGCTATGATTTTGAAGTTGTGGGTATTTTAGAAAAATCTGGGAATCCGCAGTTTAATGATTTATTTTTATTAAATGAGAAAGATTTGGAGAAAGTTTTAGATATTGAAGATGAGATGGATTTAGTTGTTGTTCAGGTTACTAATGTTAATGATATTGAAAAGGTTTCTAATGATATTAATAGAGAATTGAGGAAAACTAGAGATGTTGAAGAAGGAAAGGAAGATTTTAGCATTTCCACACCCCAGGAAACTTTAGAGTCTGTTAATACTATTTTGAATGTTGTGCAAATTGTTATTATCGGGATAGCAGGAATTAGTTTAGTTGTCGGAGGCATCGGGATAATGAATACTATGTATACTGCTGTTTTAGAGAGAAGAAGAGAGATAGGAATAATGAAATCAGTTGGGGCGAGAAATTCAGACATACTTATTATTTTCATAATTGAATCTGGAATATTAGGATTTGTTGGTGGTGTTATTGGAGTAATTTTAGGAGTAGGGTTTAGCAAATTTGTTGAGATTGCAGCGACTTTAGCTTTAGGCCCAGGGATTTTAGCTGCAGATATAAGTTTGGGTTTAATAATAGGAAGTTTAAGTTTTTCATTTTTTGTAGGAACAATTTCAGGAATATTGCCTGCTAAACAGGCTTCAGATTTACAACCTGTAGACGCTTTAAGACAATGATAAGGGATTTTATTGGATACGGAATAAGCAATTTGAGAAGAAGCGGATTAAGAAGCTGGCTGACTATGATTGGAATATTCATAGGAATGGCTTCTGTTGTAGCTTTGATTTCATTAGGGCAAGGACTGGAAAATTCTATTAATGAACAGTTTGAGGCTATCGGGGCTGATAAAATAATAGTTCAATCTAAAGGGATTTTTGGAGCTCCAACAACGGAAGTTGAATCTTTGACAGAAAAAGATCTTAAAATTATTGAGAATACCAACGGGATTGTTGATGCTACCGGTTATATAATAGATACAGCTAAACTTGAATTTAATGATATTGTAAGATATTTTGTTTTAGTTGGAATAGATAATGAGGATGAATTAATTAAGGAGATATATAGTTATGATATTGAAGAGGGAAGGAATTTAAAAAAAGGAGAAAAATTTAAAGTTGTTTTGGGAAATGATTTTTTTAAAAGTGAATTATTTGACAAGAAATTGAAATTAAGAGATACAATTTTATTAAATGATATTGAGTTTACAATTGTAGGGTTTTATGAAACTGTCGGGAATCAGATAGATGACAGAAATGTTTATGTTTCTTATGAAGTTGCTGAAGATTTGTATGATAAGGAAGGAGAATATAGTTTTATTTTTGCCAAAGCGGCTTCAGATACAATCCCTGAAGAAGCTGCTGAAAGAGTTGAAAAAGAGATAAGAGATGACAGAGGATTAGATGAGGGCAATGAGGATTTTACGGTTCAAAGTGCTAAAGATTTATTTGAGAGCTTTGCTACTATCTTAAATATTTTACAGATATTTTTAATAGGGATTGCTGGAATTAGTTTAGTTGTTGGCGGCATTGGAATAATGAATACTATGTACACTGCTGTTTTAGAAAGAACTAAAGAAATAGGGGTTATGAAATCAATCGGAGCTAAAAATTCAGATATATTAATGATTTTTGTAATTGAATCTGGAATATTAGGATTTGTTGGTGGTGTTATTGGAGTAATTTTAGGAGTAGGGTTTAGCAAAATGGTAGAAATAATTGCTGCTAATGCGGGATATAGTATTATTAAAATTAGCTTCCCTCCATTTTTAATAATCGGAACTTTGATCTTTGCTTTTGTTGTTGGATCTTTATCAGGATTGATTCCTGCATATAAAGCTAGTAAGCTGCAGCCCGTTGATGCTTTAAGATATGAATAGGTAATTTATAATCTTTCTCTTAATAATTGTGTTACTGTCATTCCTTTTCTTTTTGCATGAAGTGATGTGTGAGAATCCCAAACAGCTTTTTCGTAATCTCTTGCAACATCAGGAAAATCTCTTAAGAATTGTTGCAGGTGTTCTAATCCTCTATAGGATAATATTTTCCAAGCATTATGTCTTAGTGCTCCTGCTGTTAAGATAAGATCTGTATAACCTAAGCCACCAGCGTTTGTTCCTGCAGGTATTTGATGGAATGTTTGAGGATCAAAATAATATCTATCTTCTTTTCTTAACCATAAAAACTTCTTCTCACTTCTAGAAAAATGCCCTTTTTCTTGAGACCAATCAAAAATATTATCCGGGTGGAATTGTGGCCAGGCTTCCCACAAATCTTCTTCTGTTTCAAATAGGATGGTATCATATTCTCCATAAAATGGTTTTATTTCCATATTATATTCCCAATTAGGACCGTTATCCATATCATCTTCTCCTTCATTTAATTCAGTTTCAGTAAAAATTTTAGTTACTATTCCCATTTCCTCTCCTAATTGTACTTCTTCCCATATACTTCCTATAGATAATCTATCCCATGAATATCTTGTTGTTCTCATTCTAGGTTCAACGATGTTTCTTTTATGAACTATTACTACAAATCTACTTTTTACAATGTCTTCGACTGTGCCTATATGAGGAACAGAAGAAAAATTTCTTGGTGGATGTATAAGCAATCCATTTTCATCAGTTTTTGGATTTGGCGGTGCTATAAATTCTTTATATGGTTCCGAATATTCTAGACTTAGTATATGTGCGAGACCTTCTAAACCACGATGATATAAATTATCTTCAAAACGCGTATCATAATAATCCCACGCTTCACCTTGCTGATATTTTTTAAAACTTGAAGAATGTGTTTGATCTAGTAAAGCTGCAAATTTTTCTCTTGTAATTCCTGGATTAGCTAAAAGTACTGCTGGAGCTACTAGTTCATTATAAGGATATCCCATAGGAATTTATCTTATAAATATATATTAAAAAGATTGTTGTTTTAGAGTATCTTTCTCTGAAAAATTTCTGTGAAGGAACTGAACTTTTCTAAAAAGTACGAATAGAAAAATATATAAATAAATCAACATACATTAAATTAACAAAAAAGGTGATATGATGGATTTTAAATTAGACAAATATGCTGTTTATGCAATTATTGTTTTATTAGTTGCTGTATTTGCTTTTAATTTTGAAAAGTTAACAGGTTACGCTGTTAGGGATTCTCCGACACAAATTATTATTACTAATACTCTGCCAGGAGGAGATGTTTTAAGAGACAGAACTGTTGCAAGATTAGAAGTTAAAAATAGTTTTCCTAATCAAAGAATAAAAACTTACAATATGGATGGAAGTTTTGCAGGCTATGATTTTAATACTGAAAATTGTAGAATATCCGGTCCAAATTCAGCAGATTACAATTGTGAGGCAGATATATATGTTTCTAGTTATGAATTAGCAAATAATGAGAGGTATTATTTCCAAGCATTAAATAAAAAAGGGAATCCTGATGGGGGCAAGGCAGTTTTTACATTTAAAGAATAAAAATGGATAATGAGACAAAATATTCATTAATTATTATTGGAGTTGCTTTATTAGCCTTAGTTGCTTTTAATTACAATGACTTTTTTACAGGCGGAGTTGTATTAAAAAATCAGCCTACAACTTTTATTCAGGAAAGATTATTATTAGTTAGAACATTGGATGTTCCTGGTGTTGTTAAGAATGGGGAAACCTTAAATGTTATTTTTGTAACTAATGAGGATAATGATTTAATTCAAACTAATAAAGAAAAAATTCTTATTTATCAAGTTGATGGAGATATTTCCAAATTTAAAAGACAATTAACTTATCCAAGATGCATAGATGGTGTAACAAGCAGATGTTATGCAGCAGAAGATTCATTCTCAATACCTGTTTCATGGGACCCTGGAAAATATAAGATACAGGTTGAAAGGGAAGCTAAAGTAGATGGAAAAGCAATTACAGAAATAGTAGGAAGGGTCTTTTTTAATATAATATAAGGAGGATTAATAATGGCAAAAAAGAAGATGGATGTTGTGGAAAACAATGATTCAAGGGTTTTTAAGAGTAATAAACAGGCATTGCTGACTATAGCAGTTGTAGTTTTATTAGCATTAGTTGCCTTTAATTTTGAAGGCATAACAGGAAATGCAGTTACCGGACCAACTTCTTTAAGTGTATTCCAAGATGGCAATAAAGTTACTGTACAAGTAAATTACCCTGCTGGCAAGTATGGAAGGGAGAATAATTTAATAAATATGAATACTGTTGTCGGTACAAAAAGAGCAGATGAATACACTAAATGCGATACTGATAGAGGATATGTAGCAAGAGGAAATTCTAAATGTCTTAGAGAAATTGCAACATTTGATATCAGCGGAACAACATGGAAGACTGGAGAATTAGTTAGATTTTCTGTAAAAAATACTGATGTAAGCAGAGATTATAGATTACAATAATCTCTTATCTTTATTTTTCTAAAAGTTTTTATATTACTAATTATTTTATTATTCTTATGGGCTTTTATGATGAAGTTTATAAATTTTGTAGACAAATTCCTGAAGGGAAAGTTAGCACATACAAAGAATTAGCTAATGCTATGAATACTAAAGCTTATAGAGCTGTTGGACGGGCTTTGAGGAATAATCCTGATCCGGTTAAAACACCCTGTTATAAAATAGTTAGGAACAATGGAGAAATTGGAGGATATTCGGGTTCTAATCCTAAGAATATAAAAAAGAAAATTGAGAAACTAAAAAATGATGGAATTGAAGTTAAAAATAATAAAATTATCAATCTTAAAGAAAAATTATATAGGTTTTAGAACATAAATGGTTAAATATAAACATTTTTAATTTGTTTTTAATGAAGTGGTATAAAATAATTAGTATTGTCTTAATATATGGGGCATATGTTAAATTTATTATGTGGATATTGACAAAACTAAGTTTGGATAATAAAAATCTAATTGAAATTTTGCCCTTTCTTCTTTCTAATATTATAGCAATTTTAACGATACTAATAATTATAGTAAGTCAAATGCAAAAAAGGAGAAGATTAATATGATAAAATATTTAAATGAAAGAATGTTTTATAACTATATGTTAAATAAAAGAGGGTATTTAGATGCTAGAATCCTATTAGTTATTATAGCTATAATACTTATATATTTATATTTGAAATCAAAAGGATATAATTGGTTTTGGTAATTTATTTAAATTTTAGTTATTTCTATTTCTCCAAAATGTTCTTTTTGATTTAATTCAATTTTTCTTTGATTATCTAAATGCAATAAGGGAACAAAGGTTGCTATTTTATCTTCTCTTCTATCGCTTTTAATAAATTCATGGAATGTTAGTTTTTTCCCTCCCAGGTTAAAGAAATTAACAATTTTATCATAAACGTCTTTTATTAAAATACTAATATCGACTTTTTTTTCAGGAACTTGGACTTCGGGTATAGAGGCTAAATCTTCCATTCTTCTAAAAACTCTACGTTTATTTACATCCAATGCTTTTTGCAATGCCAAAACTAAGTCGTTTATGCTTACCTTTCTCCTTCTCGGCTGAGGGGTTTTTGGGATGACAATAATCCTATTTTCACTAATTTCAGATAAATCCAAATCATTATACATTTCTTCAATTTCTTCAGGTGGGTTAATTATATTTTCAAATCTTGCTAAATCTTCCTCTACTAATTTTCTTGTTTTTAGTTTTATTAAAATTGCTGAAGCCAAAACTATTTTTCCTGAGAGGTTAAAATTCATTTCCTGTAATTTTTTTATTGTTTCTAAGTATTTTTTAGCTAATAAAGAAACATCAATATCCCACGGGTCCATTTCTTCGCTTTTAACTAAATCATAAATAATTGTCTGCCAAGTAATCTCATCTTCCTGGATCAGCATTTCATATAATTTATCCTGCTGTTGCATAGTGGTAATTATAATATATTGTTATATAAATATTGCTATAAAAAGCCTTAAAAAAGCAAAATTTCTTAGTTTTAGATATGTCTGAAGCTGAACCTATTGATATAGAGGATATAGATTTAGAAGAAATGTATCAATTAGAAAACTTAGTTGATATGCTTTATCCTAAGATTCAGACTGATGATCCTGAAGCTTTATGGGATAGATTTACACATACAAATCCTTCTATGGCTTTCTTTAAGAGACCAACAATAAGACAAGTAGTTGAAAGTAGAGATTCTTCTCCTCTTCTTGCTCAATTTAGAACCTCTTTTTTTCCAGATTTAGATGATGCTGAAATAGAGAGACAAATATTTTTGGCTATGAGCCAAGGAATTAATGCTTTAAATTCTTTGTTTGGGATTCACTTATATGATTTAGGATTTGATTTTCTTGTTGATCCACTTCCTGATTCTTTTAATTTAGTTGATTTTTTAAGCCTTGGAAGAGAAGAATATCTTGCTGCAAAGAATAGAGGAGATGGGTCTGTAGATAATGATTTTTTACTTTCTGCATATGAAAAGGCAAGAGCCTACGATTTAGGATATAGAATATTGATGATTAATGGAGAACCTAGGGTTTTAGCTTCTGTTCGTAATTTTCAATCTCATAGAGCTTGGTTTAAGAATTTATTTGGATTTTGGGATATGCAACAAGAAGATGAAATGTATTTTCCCAGTTCTTGGATGACTAATGCGGGAGTTAGAGTTTATGGAGATACAGAACCTATGCGTTCTAGAGTTAAAGTTTTGAATTCTGATGGGAGTGTAAAATATGATTCCTTGCTTATGAAATTATGTCTTAGAGAAGACTTTTTTGAAGGTATAGATGACTTTACTGGTGTTGAATTTGTTGTTCAGGATGATGATTCTAGAAAAAACTGATACATTATTTAAAATCTAAAGGTAAATCGGGTGAAAAATTTGTGGGTTATAAAGATAGAACTAGACATAGTGTAGATAACTCTACATCTTCTTCGAGATTTAGTAATATTTCCTTTGGTTTGTATATTCCTACCCGTTTGGATTTACCCGGATTATTTAATGACAGGGTTTCTTATGAGAGAAATCTTGTTGAAAACCAGGTATTAACACTGAAAGAAGCTAGAGTTTCAAGAGAAGATCCTAGTGTTGATCATACTAATTATAAAGGAAAGCAGTTTAGAAGAGTATTTCCCGCTTGGTTCCCGAGGGGGATCTATGAGCCTTTAATAAGAGAACATTACTCTCAAACCGCCTAATTATTGTAACTATTTTAAAGTAGTATATACCGAAAGATTTAAATACTCTAAATTTCCATACTATTGTTATATCACCTCTTTTTCCCAGGATTCTGGCTTCGGCTGGGATTCTGGGTTTCATATACTATACAGCTAGAAGGATGTTAATCTAATGAATTTATTCTTTTCTTTTCATTTCTACATAACCACAGTGGCCACAAACATATCTATTAGAATGAGATGCTAAGAAGTAACCTGGACCGCATTTTTGGCAATATTTGGACTTAGTTAATTTTTCACCGTCTACTTTATACTTTTTCCAGACTTCACTCTGTTTTTTATTTTTTGGTTTCTTCTTTGCCATCTTTCTTTGCCTCTACTTTAGCTTCTTCACCTTTTTTCTTTTTTTTATTTATTTTTTCTACAGCTTCCAAAGCTTCCTTTGATTCATAAACATTAGCAATAATTTTTGTTTTTTCCCTGCCGAAATGAGGATAAGCATGTAATAATAATATTTTATCTTCGGATACTTTTAATTTTTCAGCCAAAGTTTTCAAAATTTCCCTTTTACTAGGTGTGGCTTTCTTGAAATGTTCAATTTCCGCTGTAACTCTTTTCCTTTTTAATAAAGGGAGAGGTTTTTCTTTTAAGATATTCATCTTACTTTAATTGCGTATTCTCCTTTTTTTGTTATACTTGATTTTTTAGCTATTTCAGATTTAGCAGGATCAACGATATATAACCTACCATTCCAAGTTGGAGTAAAGTCCTCTTTGTTTAATCCTTTTTCTCTAATATCACTATCGGATAAAAGTTCTTTTGATTTTTTATTAGCTAATTTTTTTGCCATTTTATTTTGTTTCCATAGCTATCTTTTTCTTTTCTTCTGTTACCCAGTTTAAGTTCCCTAATAAAGGCTGTCTCATAGTTAAACCTATCTTAGGATTGTTAATATCCTTATATGAAACTGCCACGACTCTTGCTCTGCATTTATCTTTTGTTTTTAAAACCTGCTTAGATTCCTTTCCAGTTAATACACCAACTTTGCTTACACTAACAAAGTCATCCATTGTTTGAGAAACGTGAATCATGCCGTCTATTGCTCCCATATCGAAGAAAACTCCGAAATCAGTAATATCCGTTATTATTCCATACACAACTTCCTGAATTTCCGGCTTGAAGATTAATAATTTAAATTTGACATCATAAAAAGCCCCACCATCTCCAGGGACAATAACTCCTTCGCCAATATCTAAAATTTTTTTAACAGTAATCACCATACCATTTTCTTTATCTATTTTGCCTTCATATTTCTCGTTTAATTTTCCTTTCAGTGCTTTAGATAAATCGTCGTTAAAGTTGCCTGGAGGCAATCTTATATGGCTTTGCATTTCGAGTTCGTAGAACATTTTTATCTTATTTCCAACTTTTTCTTTGCTCTTATTATTAATTTTTTCCCTTTTATTCTTGTTTTGAGCTCTTTATCCTGGGTTGCGATGACATAATTATTTAATCTTGCTAAAGCGTCATCAACTGTCTCTTCTTTTTTTGATTTTAATTTTTTGATATTTTTTTTATCTATTAAAGCTAAAATAATTGCAGCTCTCTGTTTATCTTGGGTTTTTCCACCCTTTATAAGCTTTTTCAATTCATCCTCTGTCTTGTCAATAATAAATAATTCATTTCCTTCTAGTTCTTCTAAAAAATAAATCTTAAATTTAAGACAAGAGATGAGAAAATTTGTGTCAAATACTACTTTCATTTAAAGGAAATTTTTTCTTTTCTCCTTAATAAACTTTTCTAAAAAATAGGGGTTTTTGAAAGGTTTTTTGCCACTACAAGGGCTGTAGTGCCCGAATTTGAGGGTTTGGGACTGGGAAAGCTTTTTAAATAGACAATAGTTTTTTACTAATATCTTACTCTAAGAAGTATGATTTTAAGATGGCAAATAAAACTACATATACTGCGGAAAATATTCAAGTTTTAGAAGGACTGGATGGTGTTAAAAGAAGACCGAACATGTATGTGGGCAGCACTGAGAAACCACACCATTTAGCTTATGAAGCGATAGACAACGGAATAGATGAGTATTTATCTGGATATTGTAAGAAATTAAATGTTGTTATCCATTCTGATGGCAGTATTAGTGTAGAAGATGATGGAAGAGGTATTCCTGTTGATATGCATCCTCAATATAAGAAGTCTGCTGTTGAATTGGTTTTAACTAAATTACATGCAGGCGGAAAGTTTGACAAAAAAACATACCAAGTTTCTGGTGGATTGCATGGAGTGGGAATTAGCGTTACAAATGCATTAAGTGAATGGTTAAAGGTGGAGATTAAAAGAGATGGGAGCAGTTATTATCAAGAATATAAAAACGGAGTTCCTACCGGACCTTTAGAAACTAATGGAAAAACAGAAGTTACTGGCACTAAAATTACATTTTTACCGAATCAAAGTTATTTTACCTCTATAGTATTTGATTATGATGTCTTAGCTAACAGATTAAAAGAATTGGCTTATTTAAATAAGGGCATTGAGATTAATATTAAAGATGAGAGAAATGGAAAAGAAGACCATTATCATTTTGAAGGGGGAATAAAGAGTTTTGTGGAGGATATTAATAAAAATAAACTTCCGATTCATGAAGCTTTGTATTTTGAGAAAAAAGTTAATGATACTATTGTTGAAGTTGCAATGCAGTATAATTCTGAATATAATGAAAGAACTTTTTCATTTGTAAATGCGATTAATACTGTTGAGCATGGCACTCACTATTCTGGATTTTCAACTGCTTTATTGAGAAGCATTAATAATTATATTAAGAAAAATAAAAATGATAAAACTGTTTTAAGCAGCGAGGATGTTAAAGAAGGATTAACTACTATTATCTATGTTAAGGTTCCTGAGCCTCAATTTGAAGGGCAAACTAAAACTAAATTAGGAAACAGTGATGTAAAAGGAATAGTTGATTCTGTTGTTTATGAAAAATTAAGCACTTATTTAGAAGAAAATCCTAATGTTGCTAAATTAATTCTTTCTAAATGTTTAAATGCCGCTAATGCGAGAGAAGCTGCAAGAAGAGCTAGAGAATTAACCAGAAGAAAATCAGCTTTAGAATCAGGAAGTCTGCCAGGAAAATTAGCTGACTGCCAGGAAAAAGATCCTAGCAAATGTGAAATCTTTATTGTTGAAGGAGATTCAGCAGCCGGAACTGCTATAGGTGGTAGAGATAGAAAAACACAGGCCATATTGCCTTTATGGGGTAAGATGTTAAATGTGGAAAAATCAAGAATTGATAAAGTATTCGGCAATGAAAAATTACAACCAGTGATATTAGCTTTGGGCTGCGGGATTGGAGAAGAGTTTGATGTTAGCAGATTAAGGTATGGAAAAGTTGTAATAATGGCTGATGCGGATGTTGATGGGCATCATATTGCTACTTTATTATTAACATTTTTTTATAGGTATATGAAACCTTTGATTGAGCATGGTCATGTATATATTGCAATGCCCCCATTGTATAAAATTGCTAATGGAAAAAAAATATACTATGCTTATGATGATGCTGAATATGAAAATTTATTGAAAGAAATTGGAACTGATGTTAGGACTCAGAGATATAAAGGATTGGGAGAGATGAATTCGGATCAATTATGGGAAACAACTTTAGACCCTGATAGCAGATATATGAAGAAAATTTCAATTGAAGATGCAACTTTAGCTGATAGAATGTTTAGTGTTTTAATGGGAGAAGAAGTTGAACCTAGAAGAGATTTTATTATGAAACATGCTAAGGAGGCTGTTTTAGATATTTAAAATGCCTGAAATAATTAAAAATCAATTAATTGAAGAAGAAATGAAGAAGTCTTACATAGATTATGCTATGTCTGTTATAACTGCCAGAGCTTTACCTGATGTTAGGGACGGATTAAAACCTGTGCATAGAAGAGTTTTATATTCAATGTATAAATCTAAATTAAATAGCGGCAGTGCTTATAGAAAAAGTGCTTTTGTGGTTGGAAGAGTTTTAGGTTCTTTACATCCTCACGGAGATATTGCGGTTTATGATTCTTTAGTCAGATTAGCTCAACCATTTTCAATGAGATATCCATTAGTTGATGGGCATGGGAATTTTGGTAGCCAAGATGGTTTTCCAGCAGCTGCCATGAGATATTGTGTAACTGGAGATTCTTTGATTGTTACAGAAAAAGGACTTATTAATATTGGAGACTTATCTAACAAAGAAAATATAAATATAAAAATTCTTTCAAAGGATAAGAAAATACATAAAGCTTCTAAATGGTTTGATTCTAATGAACATCCAACAATTAAGATAACTACGAATAAAGGTTACTCTATAACTGGTTCTTATAATCATCCATTATTAATCCTTTCAAAAGATGAAGATGGCAAACCAATATTCAAATGGAGACTGCTTGAAAAAATAAAAGAAGGGGATTATGTTGTGATTGATCGGTCTGTTGATAGATTATGGCCCGATAAAAATCTAAACCTTTCTAAATATTACCCTAAGATTACAGTGGGAAGAAGAATAAAGACCATACTGCCTGAGTATTTAGATGAAAATCTAGCTTTTATTTTAGGTTCTTTAGCTTCGGAGGGTTCATTGAATAAAAAGAGGATAGAGTTTTGTAATGTTGATGAAAATTGGATAAACGAATTTGAAGAGAAATGGAAAAAAATATTTCCAGATAGTAAATTACATAGATTTAAGAAAAATCCCAGTTCTTTTGGTAAGAAAAAATATTTTACTTTGGAATGCCATTATAGACATACGATTGAATTTTTAGAAAATATTGGGTTGGGATTAGTTAAATCTAAATTTAGAACCATCCCAAAATTGATTTTACAATCTCCTAAGAATGTAGTTGTAGAATTTATTAAGAGTTATTTTGAAGGAGATGCTAGTATTACTTATGCGGGCGGAGTAAAAAGAGTTGCAGAATTTGCTTTAATATCAAAAAGTGAAAAATTGATAGAACAATTTCAAATACTTTTTCTTAGATTTGGTATGAATACTTCAAAAAGATTTGATAAATATAGAGATACATGGAAACTTTATATTAGGGGCTATAGAAATATACTAAGATTCTATAAAGAGCTTGGATTTTTATATGAAAGAAAAAATAAAAACCTTGAGTATACAGTTTTTACTTATAAAAAGAAGGCTTCTAATTCTGATTTTGTTCCTTTTGTTTCTGATTATATTAGGAGTTTTGTTTATTCTGAATTTATTGATAAAAATAATTTTGATCAATATGAAAATATGGAAAATAATTATCAAAATGTTTCATTTATTTTACATAAAAAAACAGGTATCGATCACATACCAATGTTTGAATATTTAATAAATTATAATTACTTGTTCGACCCTGTAGTTAAAATAGAAAACAGTGGCATACAAAGAGTTTATTCTATTAAAGTAGAAAGCGATTGCCACTCTTTTGTTTCAAACGGTTTTATTAGTCATAATACGGAGTGCAGACTACATAAATTATCTGAAGAAATGTTAAGGAATATAGAAGAAAATACAGTTAATTTTGTTCCGAATTATGATGGAAGCACTAAAGAGCCTGTTGTTCTGCCTACAGTTTTTCCAAATTTATTAGTTAATGGAAGCACTGGAATTGCAGTTGGAATGGCGACAAATATTCCTCCTCATAATTTAAACGAAACTGTAGATGCGGTTGTTGCAAGCATCGAGAATCCAAATATTAATGTAAATGAACTGATTAAATTAATGCCTGGTCCTGATTTTCCAACTGGTGGGATTATAGCTGGAAGAGGGGGAATTAGAAATGCTTATGATACTGGAAGAGGAAAGGTAAGTGTATTGGCTAAAACTGAAATTGAAGAAAGCAAAGACAAAAAGAAAATCATTATTACAGAGATTCCTTATATGGTAAATAAAACTATACTGATTGAGGAAATTGCTAATTTAATTAGAAATAAAAGAGTTGAAGGGATTAGTGATTTAAGGGATGAATCTGATAGAAAAGGAATGAGAATTGTTGTTGAGATTAAACATGGACATAATGCTGAAGTTATTTTAAATCAACTGCAGAAATATTCTCAATTAAAAACTACTTTTGGTATTATTATGATTGCTTTGGTTAATGGACAACCTAAGATATTAAATTTGAAAGAAGTAATTGGTCATTTTATTGAGCATAGAAGAGAGGTTACAAGAAAGAGATTGGAATTTGAATTGGAAAAATCTAGGTTAAGAGCCCATATTTTATTGGGGTTAAAAGTTGCTTTAAATAATGTTGATGCTATAGTTCAGACAATTAAAAGTTCAAAAGATCCGATAGTTGCTAAACAATTATTAATTGAGAGATTTAAATTAAGCGAAAAACAATCAGAAGCTATCTTGGAAATGAGATTGCAGAGATTAACTTCTTTAGAGACAAATAAATTAATAGAAGAACATGATACTTTGGTAAAGAGAATTCAGGAATTAAGAGAGGTTTTGGGTTCTAATGAAAAAATGCTTGATATTATTAAGAAAGAGTTGTTAGAGATAAAAGAAAAATACGGAGATGAAAGGAGAACTGAATTAAGGGAAGATTTAATAATCTTGGGGGAAGAAGATTTAATTCCCGAAGAAGATGTTGTTGTTACAGTAACTCACTCAGGTTATATTAAAAGACTGCCTATAACTACATATAGAGCTCAAGGTAGAGGTGGTAGGGGGGTAATTGGAACCGGAACTAAAGAGGAGGACTTTGTTGAGAATTTGTTTATAACCTCTACACATGATTATATTTTATTCTTTACGAATATAGGGAAATTATACTGGCTAAAAGCTTATGATGTTCCTGAAGGCAACAGACAAAGCGGTGGAAAGGCTATTGTTAATTTGTTGAGTCTAGAAGAAAATGAGAAAATAACAACTACTATACCTGTTAAAGATTTTGGCAAAGGCTATTTGATGATGCTTACTAAGAAAGGGTTAATTAAAAAATGTAGATTAGAATTATTTTCAAGACCCAGAAGCAATGGGATAAGATGTGTTACTTTAAGAGATAAGGATGAATTAATAAGTGTAATTGCAACTGACGGCTATCAAAAATTAGTTATTGGAACTAAGAATGGAATGGGAGTTAAATTTGATGAAATTGATGTAAGACCGATGGGAAGAAGTGCAACAGGCGTTAGGGCTGTAAGATTAAAATCCAGTGATGAAGTTGTAGGTATGGATGTTTCTAATGATAGTTTATCTTTATTGACTTTAACTGAAAATGGATATGGTAAAAGAACTGAATTAAGTGATTATAGGTTAATTAAAAGAGGGGGAGGGGGAGTAATTAATATTAAGACAAGTGATAGAAATGGCAAAGTTGTTGGGATTAAAACTGTTAATGATAATGATGAAGTTTTCTTAATTACTTCTAAAGGCATTATGTTAAGGACTAAAGTAAAAAATATTAGTAAAATTGGCAGGAATACACAAGGAGTTAGGATTATTAAGTTGGATTCTAAAGATAAATTAAAAAACATAGCTAAAGTTATTATGAGTGAAAATTAATTCTAAAATATATTTTATAGAATATTAATAGTTATATACTTATTTGGATTTTTATTTATTCCAGTATGACTAAATTTATTGTTGTTACTGGCGGAGTTCTTTCTGGTTTGGGTAAAGGCATAGCAGTGGCGAGCATAGGTCATTTGCTTTCTTATCAATATAAGGTTATTCCAGTAAAATTAGATGGTTATTTGAATTTAAATCCTGGAACTATAAATCCTATTGAACATGGAGAAGTTTTTGTCTTGGATGATGGCGGAGAAGTGGATATGGATTTTGGACATTATGAGAGATTTATGGGCGTTAATTGCAAATCTGAATGGAATCTTACTATGGGAAAAGTTTATAGCGAGATATTGAAAAATGAAAGAGAAGGGGTTTATCTCGGACAAACAGTTCAGATAATACCTCATGTCAGCGATTATATAAAAAATTATTTGTATGATATTGCTAAAAAAGAGAATCCGGATATTTTAATCATTGAGATAGGCGGGACTGTCGGGGATATTGAAAATGAACTTTTTTTGGAAGCTGTAAGGCAGATGAAAGAGGAAATAGATAATCATAGCTTTATGTTTATTCATCTTACTTACATACCTATTTTGAATGCTGTTAATGAACAAAAATCTAAACCTACGCAACAGAGTGTTAATTTACTAAGAGAAGCTGGGATACAACCGGATATGATTATTGGAGAAAGAAAATTTCTGTATTTTGTGGTATTAAGAAAGACGCAGTTATTACTGGTTTAGATGTTGATTCAGTTTATAAAATTCCTGTTGTTTTTTATGATGAGGGGCTCACTAAAGTTATTAATCAAAAATTAAACATAAATGCAACTCCCTATCTTGAAAACTGGAAAAAATTAATAATTAATCTTAAGGATTCGAATAAAAGAATTAAAGTAGGAATCTGCGGGAAATATACTAAATTAGAGGATTCTTATGCAAGTGTTTTGGAGGCTTTAAGACATTGTGAAGCTAATTTAAGATGTAAAATTGATTTGGAATGGATTGAAACAAGCGAGGATAATATTATTGATAAATTAAAATCGGTAGACGGTGTTATTGTACCTGGAGGGTTTGGCAGTAGAGGAGTGGAAGGCAAGATTGAGGCAATAAAGTATGTTAGGGAAAATGATATTCCTTTTTTGGGATTATGCTTTGGCATGCAATTGGCAGTTGTTGAATTTAGCAGGAATATCTGCGGATTGGAAAATGCTAATTCAAGTGAGGTAGACCCTGATTCAAAATATTTTGTTGTTGATTTATTGCCTGAGCAGAGAAAGATTATTGAAAAAAGTGGAACTATGAGATTAGGAGGACAGGATGTTTACATTAAAGAGAATACTAAAGCTTATAGATTATTTGGGGAAAACATAAGAAGAAGATTCAGACATAGATATGAAGTTAATCCAGAATATGTGGAATTATTAACTAAAAATGGTCTTTCTTTTTCAGGAACTACTAAAACAGGAGATATTATGCAGGTATTAGAATTAAAAGATAAAAAGTTTTTTATGGCAGGACAATTTCACCCAGAATTAACGTCTTCATTGAATAAACCAGATGAAATGTTTTTAGAATTTGTTAAAAGCTGTTTAACTGATTATAGTTCCGACTCCGATCAATCTCCATCTCATACCTACTCTTCTTGAGATTGTAACTCTATCTGTTTTATATGCACATATAGGAATTCTTAAGATTAAATAAATAGAATCTTTTTTAAGGTCATTTACTATGCCTAAAGTAATTGCGCTATTAACATTTAATACTAAATTTTCTCCTTTTTTTATACCTTCAACAGTTTCATGCTCTTTACTTCCCACAACTCTTTTTAATAATTCGGGTTTTAGAGTTAATTCATGCCATACTTTTGGAAGTTTTCCTTTATAGCCAGTCACATTTCCAATTAGATTGTCAGATTTAACAATACTTGGATCTAATTGAGTTAAAATACCTATACTTCCTCCAGGTTTTACTTCATCTGTTGATATACCACCCTGTTTTAAGCCAACTATTTTTGTTGTTATTGGCTTCCATTTAGGTCTGTCACCTTCTTCTATTCTTAAACCTGGAAGAATCTCTATTTCATCGCCAATTTTTAAGGTTCCCTGTTTTATTGCCCCTCCTAAGATTCCTCCATTTAATTTATCCCAAGGTGTTCCTGGTCTGTTGATATCAAAGCTTCTTGCTATGAAAACTAGCGGGTCTTTTTTTAAATCTCTTTTAGGGGTTTTGAATTCTCTTTCTATAGTTTCAATTAGGAAATTAATGTTAATATTATGTTGAGCACTTATAGGCACAATTGATGAATTTTCAGCTATTGTTCCCTTTGTAAATTCTTTAATATCTTTATAATTCTGCAATGCATCTTCTTTTGTAACTAAATCAATTTTATTCTGAACTATAATAATATTTTTTATTCCTAAAATTTCTAATGCCATTAAATGCTCTTCTGTTTGTGGCTGCGGACAAGGTTCATTTGCGCTTACTAACAGTAAGGCTGCATCTATTATTGCCGCTCCTGATAGCATTGTTGCCATTAGTGTTTCATGCCCCGGAGCATCTATAAAAGAAACTTTTCTTGTTGGTTTAAATCCTGGCAATGGTTTTGTTGAGTAAGCTTCTGCTCCTTTTAGTTTATCATTTCTATAGAAAATAGCATCCGCATAACCTAACTTAATAGTAATCCCTCTTTTGATTTCCTCACTATGAATATCTGTCCATTTTCCTGATAATTTGCTAACTAAAGTGGTCTTTCCATGATCGACATGACCTACTAAACCAATGTTTATTTCAGGAAATAATTCTTCTACCATTAAAGCTTTTTAGAGAAAAATGGCTTTATAAATTTATCACTCTAAAAATAACAAACTATACATTGCTAATATACCGATTAAGAATATTATGAAGTGCAGTATGTATTTATTAAATTCAATTTCTTTCTTTAATTCTGGTATTAAATCTGAAGCAGCTATGTAGATAAATCCCCCGGCTGCAAAAGGCAGGAAAAAATTAATGATTGATTCTGAAGAGATAAAATACCCTATTATGCCACCAATAACTGCTGTGACTGCTGTTAGAAAATTTAAGAATAATGCCTTTGTTTTTTTAAACCCGCCATGAACTAATACCCCGAAATCTCCTAATTCCTGTGGAATTTCGTGCAAAATTATTGCTAATGTTGTTGTGAATCCAATTACTGGGCTGGCTATGAAACTTGCAGCTATAATCAAACCATCTAATAAATTGTGAATTGCATCTCCAACTAAAATCATGTAAGCAAATGAATGGGTTTCACAATGTCCCTTGTGGCAATGATGCCAATGCAGCACCTTTTCTATAAAGAAAAACAATGTAAATCCAATTAGTACATATAAAAAAACTTTTTCACTAGATATTGTTTCAACAGCTTCAGGTATTAAATGCAAGAATGCATCTCCTAATAAAGCTCCTGCAGATAAGGATACTAAGGAAAGCAATATTTTATTTAATAATTTATCTTTTAGATATAGAGTTAATATACCCAAGAAAGCTATTAGACTAACTATTAATGTACTGGTGATGATTAATAATAAAGCATTCGCCATTTTATTGTTTGCCTTTAATAATTAAATGACCTTTGCCATCCTGCTCTATACTGCACTCTTTTAAGTTGTTAACTATTATATCATGCCCAGCTAACAAATAATCAACTTTTAAACCATCTAAAATTACTTTATGAATTCCCTTATCAAAATCATGCCTTTTTATTGGGACTTGGCAATTTAAATGAGGATCATTTTTTTCGAATAAACTCACATAGACAGGTCTGTCGTTGCCCTCATAATCTTTTTCTTTCTTTTTTTTACCAATCAAAATGCTTTTTGCATTAATTTTTATCTTATTTTTCATCAAATCTCACTTTTTTGTTTCTTTTTTTGTTTCTTCAATGGAAACTTATTCTTTTTATTTTAATAAACTCCGATTTCTCTTTCACCAGTTCCTTTTTTTCATATATCCAAAATTCCTCTATTGTATCTTTTGATAGCTTCTCTTGCTTTATCCAATACTCTGTCTCCAGGAATATTTACATAAAATTCTGGTTTAGATCCTTTTGGAGTGAATATCATATGGTATCTTCCTTCTTCTAAGGAAAGAATTTCTGAATCTTCAGGAGATATTTCTCCACCTAACAGCATTTCTAAATACTTATTTTCCTTTGTTAATCCAGATAAATCTAATAAATTTTCAGCAAGCACTTCTGTACCACTGTCTGTTCTTTCAGTCATTTTATTCTTTTTCCTTCTTTGATTCTTTAGCTTCTTCAGTTTTACCAAATAATTCTGCTAATTTCTTATTACCTTCTTTTGATACTTTAATATTAATTTGATTGGTTTTTTCATGAATTGTTTCTGAGGCAACAGTTTTTCTGATTAATTTTCCTTTAACTTTAACTTTAACACCGGTACCTGAGTGAGCTAGTATCCTCGCTCTTCTACTTGTTTTAATGCCTTTTCTCATTGGAAAACCAGAATCATCGCTTCCACCAGTTATTAAGAATTCATATCCAGAGATCCCTATTAAGTCTCCTTTGAAGGAATCTCCTATTTTTCTGCCTATTAAAGGCTCTGAAGACTCTAAAGTTTTTTGAAAACTCTTTCCAGTTTTTTCCCCTATAACGACTTTTACTTCTGCCATAGTTTAAAATTTGAAAATTATAATTTATAAAGCTTTTTATTGTTTAGATGCCCCACAAAGTGTTGTTTTTTCTTTTAATTTCGGCTATTATTTTTAATAGATTAATTTCATCTGTTTCTAAAAACTGCTTCATATCTTTTAAAGTTCTAAATTCTTCTTCATTTAAATCAGATAAAATATTTTCATTTTCAAATAAATTCCTGCCAACAGTTACTGAAGGCAAAGCAATTGCCACTTGGTTTCCTCTTTTAGCTTCTTTAATATCCTCTCCGTTTAATTGAATAGTTTTAACTTCCCCCAGTGATTTTCCTAATTCATTCATAATTTTACTGTCAATTTTTAAAATGCCATTTATGACTTCCACACCTACAACTGCAGGATGAGACTGTCTGAAGACGGTTCCGGGCAGAACAGTTAATCTAAATGGTCTTTGCAGAGATTCTATTTGCTTCGCTTCTTCTTTTCTTTTTTCTGAGGATTCCCATTCTTTGTATTCATCTACAATCTGATAAATAATTTTTTTATTGATTATTTTTACTTCTTTTGTTTCTTCTTTTAATCTTACATTAAATCCCAAGATAACTTTGAAAAGATTATTTTCTTCTGCACTTGCTATAGAAATATCGCTTTTATTTATATCCCCAATACTGGCTCTTTTGATTAAAATATCATTTTCTTTTAATAAACCGATTAAAGCTTCAAGAGAACCTAATGAATCCGCTTTTACTATAACTCCTTCATTATCTGTTTCTATAATAACTTCTTCAACTTCTTCCTGAATAAGATTTTCTTTTTCTTCTGTGTCTTTTTCATTGGCTACAATTAACGGCATTCCGGCTATTACTTCTTCTACATCTGTAGCTATAATCTTAACATAAGCCGCTGCTTCTACTGCTTCTATAGCGTTTAATTTTTTATTATCTAATTGAAATATCCCTTTTATTTTTGTTTTAATTGGTTCATTTAAACCAGCAATCAGGATAATATCATTTTTCTTTATTGTTCCATCATATAAAATT
>JAGVZL010000025.1 GCA_018302505.1 Candidatus Woesearchaeota archaeon
TCAGATAAATGGCCTTTTAACAGTAAATGGAAGAGATTTTGAGGCTGAAGCTACAAATTATAATCTATTTTTTGCAATAAATGATGTTTTAGAAAGCTTAAGAAAAGAATGCAGTAAAGGTTAACCTGTTGAGCCGAAACCGCCGCGTGTTTCTTTATTCATTGAATCAACTTCTTCCCAGTCATATTTGTCTATTCTTACAAAAGAAGCTTGTCCTAGTCTTTCTCCTCTCTCGATAATTACTTTTTCTTTTTGAAAATTATAAAATTGCAATTGGATTTCATCATTATCTCCGCAAAAATCCTGATCTATAAATCCGACTGTGCATAATAATCCCTTTTTCTTAGCTGTGCTTGACCTGTCTTTTAGTAATAACATATAACCTTTAGGGATTTCAATAATTATATTTATAGGTACTCTTCCAATAGAATTAGGCTCTATTTCCACTGTTTCTCTTGCCAAGACATCAAAAGCTACAGCACCAGGTGTTTTATATTTCGGCAATGGCAGAGATTTGTCAACTCTTTTTATTTTGACTTTCATTATTTTTAGTTACAGTTACTTTTATAAATGATTTTCTTTTATATATTATATATGATACCAGGCGTTAACCCCAAAATGCTTAAACAAGCTATGAAGAAGATGGGCATGAAACAGGAAGATATAGATGCTTCTGAAGTTATAATTAAATGCTCAGATAAAGAAATTGTAATTAGAAATCCGCAGGTTGCTAGGATTAACATGATGGGGCAGGAGAATTTCCAGATAAGCGGGGATGTTGAGGAGAGAAGTTTGGAAAGTTTTACTGAAGATGATGTTGAAACTGTTATGGAGCAAACTGGGAAAAGTGAAGAGGAAGTAAGACAAGCTTTAGAAGAAACTAACGGTGACTTGGCTGAAGCTATTTTAAAACTGAAAGAAAATTAGGATCTCTTAAAGCTGTTTCTAAATCTTGAAAGATTTGATGATAAATTGGAGGTATTTTTGTTCTTCTTGCAGAGTATAAATCCATTAGTGCTATCGTCCTACTTTCTAAAGACCTAATTTTATTAAATCTTGGGAATCTTGCTACGTATACATGATCTGTTGTTTTGTAGCCTGGCAAAATTGCTTCATAAGTTCCAAGATGCCTAAATTCATCTCTTCTTAATTCATAAGCTAATTCTTCAATAATTTCTCTTTTGATTGCATCTTCAGGAAGTTCTCCCAATTGTAATTTTCCACCAAATAATAAATAATCCCAGTTAAAGCCATTGTTGAAAAGACCTTTTCTTTCTTCAAATAGAACTCTATGGATTCCATCTACAAACATAATCCTTGCGACTTCTATATGCTTCATAACCCTAGAAAAATAGACACTTATTATAAGCTTAACTATACACAAATATTTTTAAAGCTCTTTTCCTATATAATATGTATGGACCATAAGGATTTATTTAAGGAAGCTGTAAGGACTATAAGAAGAGCAGATCATTTAACATATATGACTCTGCCTTTAGTTAAAGACAATAAATTGATATTAGTTATAATAGAGAATATAAATATTTCAATGATTCATGGGATGAATTCGGTTTTAGAGTATGAAAGGTACTATAAACGGATAGGTCCTTTACCGCAGAATTTTAACAGCAGATTTGATATTTTTAGGGTTAAATTAATAAATAAGTATGGTATTAGTACAGAAGAGGCAGATTTAATAAGAATGCTGAAAGAGAATATAGAAGCCCATAAAAGTTCGCCTGTAGAATTTAGCAGACCGGATAAGTTTGTTATTTGCAATGAAAACTATAGGATGAAGACTATTTCCGTTCCTGACATAAAGCAATATATTTTAATAGCAAAAGGCTTCTTAAAAAAGATTGAAAATATAGCAAAATGATTCCAGAAGCAAAAGAAGAATTGAAAAGGGCAGACCATCTAATCTTTGTTTCTTTGAAATATACCAGAACTATGGATGTTTTAGAGAGCATTGTTAAGAGGTTAATAAAATGTCTAGAGTTTGGACTAGAGGGATTACTGCAATTATTAAAGAAAAAGAAAAAGATAAAGGAAATTCCAACTTCTTATAAAGAGAAAATTGAGGTTACAAGAGCTAATTTTAGTAAAGACAAGATAATACTTGAAATTTTGAAATTTTATTCTTTTTTAATTAGAGTTGACAGGGCTAGGCATGAAAGAAAAAGCGAGTTTAGAAAAGGAGTGGCTTTAATTGCTATAAGTGAACTGGGAGATTTAATTGAAGAAGTTAATATAGAGAAGGTAAAAGATTATTATTTAAAAACTATTGAATTTACTGAATATATAGAGGAATATCTAAAGAAAAAATGACTAAGATTTTAACTATAGTAAGCGGCAAAGGCGGAGTAGGGAAAAGCACAACAACAATTAATTTAGGAATGGCTTTGAATGAATATGGGAAAAGCGTTGCAATTGTTGATGCTAATATAACTACTCCAAATATTGGAATATATTTAGGAGTTCCTACCGTTCCTATTACCTTGCATCATGTTTTACAGGGGAAGAATAAGATTATGGATGCTACTTATAAGCATTCCAGCGGAGTGAAAGTTATTCCTGGGGATATTAGTTTTTCAAGCTTGGATGGATTGGATTTGGAAAATTTAGATGATGCTTTATTAGATTTAGAAGGTTTGGTTGATTATGTTTTAATTGACGGAGCTCCTGGATTGGGAGAAGAAGCTGCTAAAGCTATTAGCGTTGCTGATGGAGTAATTATTGTCACTAATCCTGAAATGCCTGCTGTAACTGATGCTTTGAAAGCTGCAAAATTAGTTAATGAATTAAGAAAGCCTGTGACTGGATTGGTTATTAACAGATTTAAAAGAGATGGCATGGATATGAGTGTTCATGAGATCGAGAAAATTTTAGAATATCCTGTTATCGGTGCTATTGAAGAAGATAAAAATGTCAGAGAGAGTATATTTTTAAAAAATGCCCTTTATTTAACTCATCCTGATTCTGAAGGGAGCAAGAATTTTAAGAGATTGGCTGCTAAAATATTAGATATTCCTTATAGAGAGAGAAAAATAAAAAGTTTAACTTTCTTTGAAAGATTTAATGGGTTTTTTAATAGAATAATTGGAGATAAAAAGTAGCTTAACATTCATCAACTCCTTCATCAACTGTTCGTTCTAGTTTAGATTGTTGGGTGTATGTTTCTCTTAATCCCCTTTCATATTCATTATATACCCTAACTAGCTGTATAATTCCATCTTCACCAACTAATTCAAATACAGTTTCGAAATCTTGGCCGAGGGCTCTTTTTGCTAATAAGACCGTCGCTTTTTCTGAAAGTAAGATTGGTTGTTCTTTGTATCTCTTTACTACTACATTCACATCTGCTTCATCAATCATTTGCATCTATTTTAATTTAAAAATTAGATTTATAAATATTACTTTTTTAAATTGTTTCCTCTAATATATATTCTACAGACAAGGTATTCTTATATTAATCTTCGATTTTTCATTAATAATGAAGTTCGCTCACATGGCTGACTGCCATATTGGAGGCTGGAGAGAGGATAAATTAAATGAATTAACTATTCAGGTTTTTAGAGATGCGATTGATATCTGCATAAAAGAACATGTTGCCTTTATCTTAATTGCTGGAGATTTGTTTGATACAGCTTTGCCTAATATTGATTTAATTAAAGAAGTCGCTTCTATTTTAGAGAAAGTAAAAAGAAGAGATATTGAAGTCTATATTATACCTGGAAGCCATGATTTTTCTCCAAGCGGGAAAACTTTTTTGGATGTTTTAGAGAATTCAGGATTAGTAATTAATGTGAATAAATATGACGGGGACAATAAATTACTATTTTTTGAGGATAAGACAGGAGTAAAGATAACAGGGCTGTTAGGAAAAAGAAGCGGACTTGAAAGAGAGGATTATAAAAATTTAGAGAAAGAACATTTAGAGAATGAAAAGGGGTTTAAGATTTTCATGTTTCATACTACTTTAGAGGAATTTAAGCCAAAATATTTAGAAAATGTTAAGGGGCAGAATTATGCCGACCTGCCTAAGAATTTTAATTATTATGCCGGTGGCCATGTTCATTATTTATTTGATACAGAAAAAGATGGGTATGGTAAAATAGTTTATCCGGGTCCTTTGTTTCCAAATAATTTTAAAGAAATTGAAGAATTAAAACATGGAGGATTTTGCATTGTAAATGATAATTTAGAGCTAACTAGGATTCCAATAAAAGCTAAAGATGTTTTGAATTTTATTATAGAAGGGGATAATCCTGAAGAAATTAATCTTAAATTAGATGATATAACTAATTTGAATGTTGATGACAAATTAATTTTATTAAGAATTAAAGGAGAATTAGAAAATGGAAAAGTTTCAGATGTTAAAGTTAAAGAAATAATTAAGAAATTAATTAGCAAAGGAGCTTATGCTGTTCTGAAAAATACTGAGAAATTAAAAGTAAAAGAATTAGAAGAGATACGGATTGAAGGCAATGTCGAAGATGTTGAAAGAGAAATTATAAAAAATAATTTAGGAAGAGTAAATATCGAAGGGAATGAAGAAGAATTAATTAATGGGCTTTTTAATGTTCTGAACATGAGCAAAGAAGAAGGTGAAAGAGTTAATGATTTTGAAGAGAGATTATGGGATAATGTCAAGAAGGTTTTGAAATATGATAATTAAAAAAATAAAACTGGAAAATATTAGAAGCTATTTAAATGAAGAAATAGAGTTTCCAGAAGGAAGTGTTTTATTATCTGGAGATGTGGGAAGCGGAAAGAGTTCTATTTTATTAGCTGTTGATTTTGCTTTATTTGGGCTAACAAGAGGGATTCTAAGCGGGAATGCATTATTAAGAAACGGCAGAAAAGAAGGAAGCGTGGAATTATATTTAGACATTAATGGAAAAAATATTGTGATTAAAAGAGGGTTGAAAAGAAGCGAAGATAGTGTTAATCAGGATTCAGGCTATATAATTATAGATGGAATAAAGGAAGACGGAAGTGCGGTTGAATTAAAAGCTAAAGTTTTGGAATTATTAAATTATCCTAAAGACTTGCTGACTAAATCTAAAAGTTTAATCTACAGATTTACTGTTTATACTCCTCAAGAAGAGATGAAAAGAATTTTAGTTGAGGATGCTGAAGAGAGATTGGAGATTTTAAGAAGAGTATTTGATATTGATAAGTATAAAAGAATTAGAGAAAACTGCACTATCATTATAAGAAAATTAAAAGAAAGAATAAAAGAAGGAGAGTTATTATCAAGCGGGTTAGAAGAGAAAAAAGTTGAAAGAAGCCAATTAGAAAAAGAAGTTAATGAGAAAAATGCTTTAACTAATGAAATATTAAAAGAAATAAACATTAAGAAGAATAAAATTGATTCTATTAAAAACAGCTTGGAAGATTTTGAGGATAAGATTAAAAAATTAAATGAAGACAAAAATAGATTAACTTTAGTCAATAATAATATAGAGCATAAAACTAAAGACAAGGAGAGATTGGAAGAAGAGATTGAAGAACTGAATGATAAAATAAAAGAAGGAAAAGAATTATTGAAAAGTTTTAGCGAATATTTTGAGAACGATGTTTTAGATAAGATTAATTTAATCCAAGAGGAAATCAGAGAAAAAAAAGACAAGCTGAATAAAATTGTTTCTAAAAAAAGCGAGTTTAAGGTTACAATAAGAAATTCAGAAGAATTAATCAACCAAATTAAAAATCTGGATAAATGCCCCATGTGCTTTCAGGATGTAACCATTGAGCATAAACATAAAATAAATTCAGTTGAAACTGATAAATTAAAAACCGCTGAAAAGAATATTATTATTTTTAATGAAAATGAGGAAGGCTTAGAAAAAAAAATTGCTAAGTTAGAAGATAATTTGAATTCTTTAAGGGAGAAATTAAATGATTATAAAATTATGAAAGTTAAAGTTGAGGGATTGGAAGATAAAGGCAATTTGAGGGATAAATGCAAGGAAGAATTAGGGAGAATTTTGGAAAGCTTTGGGGCTTTACATGAGAGGAAAAATAATTTAGAATTCAAGATTGATGAAAACAAGAATATTGAAAAGGAGTTTAAAGAGAATAAGAAAAATTTAGAAGAGCTACAGAATAAATTTAGAGAGTTAGAAATTAAGAAAATAAGCTTTGAGGAGAGATTAAAAAATATTAATGAAACCATTCAAAGATTGGATAATGAGATTGTTGAAAAGGTAAAAGTAAAAGAAAGAAAAGAAAAATTAAATTCTTTAGTTAAATGGCTAAATGAACAATTCTTAGAGATGACTGAAAAGATGGAAAGGAGCGTTATGTTAAGACTGCATAACGATTTTAATTCCTTATTTGAGAAATGGGTTAATATATTAATAGATAATGAGAATTTAAATGTTAAATTAGATAACGAGTTTACTCCTATGATAGTCCAAGACGGATATGATATTGAATATGGGTTTTTATCAGGGGGAGAGAAAACTGCGATTGCTCTTGCTTATAGATTAAGTTTAAACCAAGTAATAAATAACTTAATGTCACTAATTGAAACTAAAGACGTTATTATATTAGATGAACCTACTGATGGTTTTAGCAATGAACAATTAGATAGAGTTAGAGTTGTATTGGATGAGTTGAATATTAAACAAGTTATAATTGTAAGCCACGAGGATAAGATTGAAAGCTTTGTTGATAATGTTTTAAGATTTGAAAAAAAAGGACACGTTAGCAATGTTTTAAGATAAAGCTTAAATATAACATAATTATATTATCTATAATGAAAAAAGAGGCTGTATTAATTGTTTTATTATTTGCTATATTAATCTCCGGCTGTAAGAATAATATTTCTGAATCTCAAATAGTTGAACCTGATGAACAAGACCAATTGATTGAGGATAATATTGTTGAAAAAAATGAAAACCTTGAAGGAAATGCACTCCAATGGGTCTATAAAGGTTCTGCAATAGAAGGGAATTATGCTGATTCTGATTTTGTTGACTTGGGAAACGGCAAATATAGGATGTATTATGCTACTGAACCTGAAGTGCCTGGAAATAAATTAGAAGTTTATTCGGCTGTTTCTTCAGATGGAGTTGAATGGACACCTGAAAACGGGGTTAGAAGAGAATTTACTGTTTTTCCTGATGCTGTTAAGCTTACTGATGGCAAATATAGAATGTATTTCCAGAATGGGGGTGTTATAAAAAGTGCAATATCTTCTGACGGTTTGTCTTGGAAAGATGAAAATGGAGTAAGAATAGATACAAAAAACAGTGAAGGATTAATATTTCAAAATGTTGCCGGGCCTACAACAATTATGGATGGAAATAAATATATAATGGCTTATAGCGGGTCTATTTCTGGAAAATATAAAGATGCTCCTAATAATTATATGACCGTACTTATGTGGGCAACTTCTTCCGATGGATTAAATTTTGAAGTACAAGGACTAGCATTAGACCCTAGAAATGATAAATTTTATGGATTTGCGGATACACCAGATCTTATAAAATGGAGTGACGGCACAATTAAAATGTTTTTCTGGGGATACTTTGGGATTTATGAATCTGTATTTACTGGAGATGGGTTTACAGAACCTGTGATGGTTTATGAAGCTAAGAAAGAAAATGCCATGCAGAGATTCCCATCAAGTCCTCCAGGAGATCCCACACTAGGAAAAGTTGGGGATAAATGGTTTATGTATTATGGACAGCATACAAAAGGAATATTTTATGCATCATTAGAATGAAATCGATAAACAAATTTATAATTGGATTAGTAGTGATTATGTTCTTTATCAGCGGATGTTCTCAATCTGTTCCTGAACAACAATTGATAGAAACTGAAGCTAATTTACAAGAAAATATAATTGAAGAGCAAGAACCTGTTGAGGAAAAATTTGAAATATTCAATCCAGTATTAACTTATCCTAATGCTTACAATGGTCCACTGTATGGAACTTCTGAACAAGTTGGATCTGCATCTATGGATTCTTATTTTGAAAACTTAGATAGAAACGGTATAAATTTTTTTATAGGAATGTTTGGCATATCTGGAGAGCCTGTAATAGGCAGTTTAACTAGCGATCAAGGTCTTGGAGAAGTTATTGATGCTGTGCAAAAACATCCTAAGAGAGTTATTCCTTTCTTTAATCCCGGGATAGGTGGAGAAGAAATACAAGAAAAAGGCTATCTAAAAACTGATTTAATTAATTGGTATAGAAATACATTAACTGCAACTCAAAAAATAGCTGGAAATGATTTTATTCGAGGGTTTGGTGAAGTTGAAACACAGGAATGGAGCGTTAGACATAACGATCCTAAAATTATCGAATTAATTGATTTAGCTAGAAGCAATAATATTAACTTTATGTTCCATCCAACAGCTAGTAAAATTAGCGATGTTAAAAACATTATTGAAACATATCCGGATACTATTTTCTTAATCCATCTGTTCAGAGAGGATTTGGAGAAAAGCAATGCTGAATTAATAAAATTACTAAAGGAGCATGATAATCTTTATTTTAGCATGGATGCTGCCCATATTATTCATATTGAAGGAGATGTTATCTATGATTTTGACAGTTCTAATAAAGAATCTTCAATTAGAAAATTTGTTTCTTATTATGATTCAAATGAAAATACTTTTGTAAATAATGCAATTAAAGCGTATAAACCCCTTGTTGATGCAGCTCCTGATAAAGTAATGTGGGGCACTGAGATTGGACCGGAGTATGCTTTTGATCCAAGAGTATTTGATAAAGCAATTAAAGCTTCACGCCTGGTTATTGCCGGATTTGATAAAGAACATCAGGAATTAGTCGGATATAAAAATGCTTTAAGAGTATTTGGAGAGGGAGTTACCGTAGATTCTAATATTAATGTACTTGGCACAGGTGCTTGGCCTGATTGCACAACTTCTCAGATGGATGAATGCGATGAATCATGCGAAATTCCAGATACAGATGCATTAACTTCTGAGCAGGAAGCCTGCTTTACTAATTGTATTATCGGTAAGAGATGCAATGATGCTCCCGAGATGGATATTGGATGAATTCTAAATATTTAAATATATGAATTATTTTAAGAAAGCTTATGGATATAATAGGTACGATTTATCACCCAATAAATGGGTTTTTATTGAAGCATGTTGAGACTATAGGATTTATACTTATAAGTTTGATTTATATCTTCTTTTGGAAATATATTTTTCTTTTTCTTGAGAAGATTTTCAGAGGACTTACGTTCTCTTTTTTCGAGAATAAACCTTTTTTAATGGGATTAGTTAAGGCGATAGATTCATTCTTAATCTTTGTTTTGAGCGTTGTTTTAGTTATTCCGCTAATAAAGATAGTGCTGCAGAAATACATAACTCCTCTATTGAATACTAAATATTTATTGATTATAGTTTTTATATTTTTTACACTATCTTATCTTTATTTCTACTTAGTTTACAGCAGACGTTATTTAGGAAAGACATAAGGCTTAAAAGAAGATAAAATTCTAATTTTTTTTGATGGGGCTGTAGTGTAACTTGGTTATCATACGAGGCTGGGGGTCTCGTGATCACGGTTCAAATCCGTGCAGCCCCATATATATCAAAATATAATTTCTATCACAAGAACATTTAAATAATAGAAAAGAAAGGGGTAAGTAAGGAGATGATAGAGTGAAATACGCATACTTGCTAATAACAATGTTGTTTTTGCTTAGTGCAGTCAGTGTAAACGCAGAAGGCGTTGTTTTAAGCAAAGAGAATGAAGATATTGAGATAGGGTCTTCAGAGGATTCTGCTGTTTTTGATTTAGTTATCTTGAATGATGACAGAAGAGAGAGGGATTTTTTCATAACATTCCCTTATAATCCTAACTGGAGGGTAAATGTCGAACCTTATTTGTTGAAAATACCAAGTAAAAGCACTAAGAAAGCTAATATCCAAATATTCTCATTAAATAATAAAAATCTGGGCAGTTATGAACTAAACTTGAATATTAAAAGCAGGGATAAGGAGATAAATGAAGTTTACACATTTAAGGTAACTATTCTGCCTTTTAGCGGAGATGAGGTTATTACTCAATTAACTATTCCGGATAGGATAGACCCCAGAGTTGGGGGCATTATAAAATTAAAATTAGAAAATTTAAGAGAATTTGATATAGAAGACTTAGAGGTTTTTGTTAAGAGCAAAGATATTTTTTCTGAGAGAAGATTTTTGAATTTGAAATCTGGAGAGATAAATTTGCAGGAGTTTAAATTTGAATTACCTAATCCGGATATTGATCCTGGAACTTATGATGTTACTGCTGAGGTTAAGTATGGGAATAAGATAATCGGAAGCGATAAAGATACTTTTATTTTAGCTGGTTTTACAGATGTTGTTGAAAAGACCAATACAGAAGGCCGATTTTTAAAGAGAGAAGCAATAGTATCAAAGATTAACGGCGGAACTGATGAAAAAGAAGAAAATATAATTATTATGGTCAGTTCTTTTAATAAACGTTTTACAAAATTTGATAAAGAGCCTAATACTTTTGTTGAAACTGAAGATGGATATAAGGCTGAATGGAACTTTGTTTTAGGATCGGGAGAGACTTTCACTGTTAATATAGTTACTAATTATACTACTGCTTTTTGGAGCACAGCGTCAATTGTTTTAGTTGTTGTATCTATTTATCAGTATAAAAGGAAAAAAATTGTTGTCAGCAAGAAGGTTTTAACAGTTCACAAGGATAAAGAAGGCATTAGCGGAATGAAAGTTGTTTTATATATTAGGAATAGAACCAGGAAAAATGTTGAGGATATTAAGGTAGTAGATTTACTTCCAAGCTTGATAGGCACAGATCCGCATAGTTTTGGAACTTTACATCCTACTAAAGTTAATAAAACTATTTTAGGGAATATAAAATTGACATGGTATATTGGACAATTACATGGGGAAGAGGAAAGGATTATCAGCTATGTTGCGAGATCAAGATTAAGCATTATCGGAAAATTAATTTTGCCTAGTGCTGTTGTAATGTATAAAAGAGGAAATAAAATAGTAAAATCGAGAAGTAATAAATTAACTTTATTGACTGCTATTACAGGAAGAGGAAAAAAAGAAAGTTAAATTTATAAAGGAAATTTCTATTTATTTTAATATACCCCTCTTAGCTCAATTGGTAGAGCGTTCGGCTGTAGATGTTGTTCGATGTGGTATTAACCAAATATGAAAAACAACCAGTCGATACCGAAAGGTTGCTGGTTCGAGTCTGGCAGAGGGGACTTCTTTATTTTTTTATATGACAGATGGTACACATGATATACCCCCGCGACGTTTATAAATAAGAATTCTAAATCAATTTTATGGAAAAAATATTGTTAGCAGAGTTTATAGGAATAATGTTAGGAGATGGTAATTTATATTGTAATAATAAAGGCCAATATGTAATAAGAATTACTGGCGATTTAAATAAGGATAAAAAATATCATGAAGATTTTATATCGAATTTGTTTTATGGGTTATTCAATAAAGAAATGAGGGTTCAGATATATCCTGATAGAAGAGTTTTATGTTGTTATAGCAAACATATTTTTGATCAATTAATATCTTTTGGACTTAAACATGGTAATAAATTAGAAAACAATGTTTATATTCCAGATTGGATATTTGATGATGATAGGTATGTTATGGCTTGTTTAAGGGGACTTATTGATACTGATGGGAGTGTGTTTCCTAAATCAACTAATAAAGAATTTTTTCAAATTGAAATTTCTTGTGCAATTCCTAATTTGAGGGAATCTATTTCTCAGGCTTTTCAGAAATTAGATATAAAATCGAGTAATTGGAGTGAAGGAAGTAATACTCCGAATTGTGGAATCTATAAAAAGGAAGAAATCTTTAAATACTGCAGATTAATCGGTTTTAATAATCCTACTAAAGGAAATAAGTTTAAAGCCTCAGTAGTGTAGCCCGGTCTAGCACGCAAGAAAATTTAATATTAAATTTTCCGTGAGGCCCTGTCGAGGCTGCCACCCGAGTTCAAATCTCGGCTGAGGCGTTATTTTTATTAAAATGATAAATTTTTAGAAAAAGTTATCTTTTCTTTTCCATAATCCATTTTGTTAAGTCTTCAACCTTCTTGACATCGACGTTTGCGAAAGGAGATTCATATCTAACATTAGAATCCTCTTTTGATTTCCTTAACATTAAGTCGACAAAATCCTTATTGCTTAAATTTCTGTTAATTGCCATAGCGGTGATAAGAATACTAAGTTGCTTTTAAACTTTTTTATTTGTAGGTTTCAATAACAACAAAAGGTATATAAATAAGCGGCATAAAAGGATTATTATGAAAACGGTGATTGCATTACTTCTCTTAGCTGTGTTTGTTATTAGCGGTTGCTCTAGTGATACTGCTACTGAAGTTGTTGGAGACAAAGATGTTGTTGTGGATGACAAAGGCGGGGATGTTATGGAAGATGAAGTTATAGGTGCTGTGACTGGAACAAAACTTTTGGTGGATAAGTATAAATATATCTCTGGTGGAACTGATTTTGATGAAGCTTATCAGTACTATACTGTCGAAGCTGGCAAAGGTTACAGGATTACTATTGAATCTGACAAACAAGTCGAAGTAGAAACAATGACAGAAGCAAACTGTGGATTAAGAGAAAAGAATCAGGAATATGAAGTTATTTCAACTAAACAAGGATTGAAAATAGTTTTCGAGGGTAACCCTGTTGAAGAGAAGACAAATGATTGCTTCTTTGTTAAGGCGTTAGAAAATGGGCAGATATCAAGCCATGTATTAGTTGATGAGTTAAGCTTCTAAATAGAAAAAGTTTTTAAACGACTTTTTATTTCTTTATTTTTTTATATGGGCTCATAGCTCAGCTTGGTTAGAGCACTAGCCTTTTAAGCTAGGTGTCCGGGGTTCAAATCCCCGTGGGCCCGAATTTTTTCGGACCGAAACATTTATAAATCATCGGTTTACTCCATTCCTAATGTATGCTCATAATTTCATCATTTTCTAGATAAGGTCAACGTAACCTATTCTGAAAGCTGGAATATAGAGCACATAGGCTACTGATGAAGAAAAAAGAATCCATCCAAGAGCATGTTTTACTTATGAAACATGTAAAATTAAGCGAAGAAGCTTCTGAAAAACTTCTAAAAAAATATAATATAGATAAAAAACAATTGCCGGTTATTTTTAATAAAGATTTAGCATTAACAGGAATGGATGCAAAATCCGGAGAGGTTATAGAAATTACAAGAGAAAGTCCTACTGCTAAAAATGCAAAATATTATAGGGTGGTTGTGAATGCTTGAGGTCAGACCTTTAATCGAGGAATATTTTAACAAACATTCTTTTGTAGAGGCAAATTTAAAATCATTTGATCATTTTATTTCTAAAGAACTGCAAAAAATTATTGATGAGATTGGAGAGATTGTTCCGAGCATTATTCCATCTGATGTACAAGAGTTTAAAATTAGACTGGATAAAATTTGGGTCGATAAACCTCAGATTATAGAAGCAGATGGAAGCCGGAGAGATGTTTATCCCGCTGAGGCCAGATTAAGAAAATTAACTTATTCCGCTCCGATGTATTTGGAAGTTAGCGCGCATATTGACGGAGTTCAAGTTGAAAGCTTTACTTCTGAAATTGGAAGAATGCCTTTGATGGTTAAGAGCAAGTTCTGTCATTTAAACGGATTGAAGAGAGATGAATTAATTGCAAAAGGAGAGGACCCTGATGATCCGGGCGGGTATTTTATTTTAAACGGCAATGAAAGAGTTTTAGTTATGGTTGAAGATTTAGCGAGCAATAGATTATTTATAGAAAAAAATAATGTCGGACCAAGCAAATTAAATGCAAGAATATTTTCTGAGGGCGGAGGTTTAAGGATACCTCATTCAATTGAACAGATGAAAGATGGAATTATTTATATTTCATTTACAAGATTTAAAAGGGTTCCAATTATTGCAATGATTAAAGCTTTAGGATTGACAAAAGATCAGGATATAACTGCTTTAATTTCGGGAGAGAAACAGTATGATGATATTTTTGTTAACTTGTTTAAAGTTATTAATTTGAAAAATCAAGAAGATGCTGTTGATTTCTTAGCTAAAGAATCTGGAATAACACAGACAAAAGAAATTAAAATTGAAAGAACTTTTGAACAACTTGATAAATATTTACTGCCACATTTGGGAGTTACTAAAGAAGATAGAATTACAAAAGCCTATAATTTGTGCAAAATAATTAAAAGGTTTTTAATGGTTAGGAGAGATGGAATGAGCACAAGCGATAAAGACCATTACATGAATAAAAGAATAAAATTAAGCGGAGATTTATTAGCTGATTTATTAAGGGTTAATTTCAGAGTTTTAATTAATGATATGTTATATAATTTTCAAAGATTAGTAAAAAGAGGAAAGTTCCATTCAATTAAGATAATTATCAGAGATAAATTATTAAGCAGCAGAATGATGACTGCTTTAGCTACAGGAAACTGGCCTGGCGGAAGAAGCGGTATAAGCCAGAATATTGACAGAACAAATTTTTTAGGAACTATGAGCCATTTGAAGAGAGTTATTTCACTATTAAGTGCAAGTCAGGAAAACTTTGAAGCAAGGGCCTTGCATTCAACTCATTGGGGAAGATTATGCCCTATTGAGACTCCTGAAGGAACACCAATAGGTTTAAGAAAAAATCTGAGTTTATTGTGCGATATTTCACATACAGAAGTGGATAATAAAAAAATAAGGAAACAATTGGAAGGATTAGGATTGAAGAATGAGTGATGTATACTTAAATGAAAAATATATAGGAAAAGTAGATAATGCTAAAGGATTTGCTGATAGTTTAATTAAGGAGAGAAGAGAAGGCAAAGTTCCCAATGTTCTGAATGTTCATCATGATAATGAGTTTGATTGCATCTATATAGATACTTCAATGGGCAGAGCTAGAAGGCCTGTTATTGTTGCTAAAGAAGGAAAAAGTTTACTGACTAATGAACATATGGAGAGATTAAAGAGGGGGGAATTAGGATGGGATGATTTAGTACAAGAAGGAGTAATTGAATACTTGGATGCTAGTGAAGAAGAAAATTGTTTAATTGCTATTGATGAGAACCATTTAACAAATGAGCATACACATTTAGAAGTTGCACCAATTACAATCTTAGGATTAACAACTTCATTAGTTCCTTATGGTAATTATGATGCAGCAAGCAAATTAAATGGCGGCAGCAAGAATCAAAAACATGCTTTGGGGTTATATGTTTCTAATTTTTTATTGAGGATGGATACTGATGTTAGTATATTACATTACCCTCAAAAACCAATTGTAAAATCATTTATGCACGATATTTCAAATTATGAAGCACATCCTTCAGGACAGAATGTCGTTATTGCTGAAATGTGTTATGATGGGTATAATATGGAAGATGCGATTGTTGTAAATAAGAGTTCTGTTGAAAGAGGGTTTGCAAGAAGCACTTATTTCAGGCCTTATAATGCTGAAGAGTTAAGATATTCCGGGGGATTAATTGATGAGATTGGAATTCCAGATAAAGAAATTAAAGGTTATAGAAGCGAAGACGATTACAAATATTTGGAGAATGACGGAATTGTTTATCCTGGCGTGAAATTAAAAGCTGATGATGTTGTTATTGGTAAGACTTCTCCACCTAGATTCTTAGGAGAGATGGAAGAATTTAGTTTTGCTGCTAATGTTAGAAGAGAGAGTTCAGTTGTTATAAGACAAGGAGAGACAGGCATTGTTGATATGGTTGTTATAACTGAAAACGGAGAAGGAAATAAATTAGTTCAGATAAGATTAAGGGATGAAAGAATTCCTGAAATTGGGGATAAGTTTACTTCAAGACATGGTCAGAAAGGAGTAATTGGTTTGACTGTTGATCAAGCTAATTTGCCATTTAGCGGGAATGGAGTTATTCCTGACATATTACACAGCCCCCATTCTATACCTTCAAGAATGACAGTTAGCCATATGATTGAAATATTAGCCGGAAAAGCAGGGGCTTTAGATGGGAGATTTATTGATGGAAGCACTTTTGATGCTGAACCTGAAAAAAATTTGAGAGACACATTATTTAGGAATGGTTTTAGGGATAATGGAATGGAAACAATGTATAATGGTATAACTGGCGAGAGATATAAGATGAAAGTTTACATTGGAAATATGTATTACTTAAAATTAAAACACATGGTTGCTAATAAATTACATGCAAGAGCTTCAGGAAGAATTCAATTATTAACAAGACAGCCTATAGAAGGAAGAAGTAAAGGCGGCGGTTTAAGATTAGGAGAGATGGAGAAGGATTGTTTTGTAGCTCATGGAGCTTCATTATTATTAAAAGAAAGATTTGATTCAGATAAAACAGTTTTACACATCTGCGAGAACTGCGGAATGTTAGCTGTTAATGATCAATATAGAAATAGACAATACTGCACTAAATGCGGTGAAAATGTAAAGATAACGCCAATTGAGTTAAGTTACGCATTTAAATTATTATTAGATGAGTTGAAGAGTTTATGTTTACATCCTAAGTTAATGTTAAGGAGCAAATATTAAAATGGAAGCTATATCAAAAGTAGTAAAGGCAATTGAATTTGGTTTTTTGAGTCCGGACTTTATTAAAAAAATGGCTACTGTAAAAGTTGTTACACCTGAATTATACGATAAAGAAGGTTATCCTGTTGATGGCGGATTAATGGATACTAGAATGGGAGTTATTGATCCTGGGTTAACTTGTCCTGTTGATGGGAAAAAATTAAAAGATTCTCCTGGCTATTTTGGTTATATAGAGTTAGCAAGACCGGTAATACATTTACATGGAATTAATATTATTTTAGCTTTCTTAAGAAGCACATGCAGAGAATGCGGCAAAGTATTATTAGACGAAGAGGCCAGAAGCAAATTCCTAGGCAGATTAGAAACTTTAGAAAAAGAAAAAGGAGTTAATGCAAAAAGAAAAGAGATTAATTTACTAGTAAACAAATTAAAGAGTGTTAGAAAATGTCCTCATTGCAAGGCTAAACAATATAAAATTAATTTAGAAAAACCTACTACTGTCATGGAAAATGATAAAAGAGTTTTCCCTATTGAAATTAAGATGAGATTGGAAAATATAAATGATGAAGATGTTACTATTTTAGGTTTAAATCCAAGAAAATCAAGACCTGAATGGATGGTTTTATCTTTATTACCAATCCCGCCTGTGACTATAAGGCCAAGTATAACTTTAGAAAGCGGAGAGAGATCAGAAGATGATTTAACACATAAATTAGGTGATATTGTAAGAATAAATCAAAGATTATTTGAGAATATTAATGCTGGAGCACCTGAAATTATTGTTGAGGATTTATGGGATTTATTGCAATACCATATTACAACTTTCTTTGACAATTCAACTTCATCAGTCCCGCCTGCAAGACACAGAAGCGGAGAGCCATTAAAAACTTTAACTGAGAGAATTAAAAGCAAAGAAGGAAGATTCAGGCATAATTTAACAGGTAAGAGAGTTAATTATTCTGCGAGAACATTAATTAGTCCAGATCCTATGATTGATTTAAATGAAGTTGGTGTTCCATTGGAAATTGGCATGGAGTTGACTGTGCCTGAAAGAGTTACTGAATGGAATATGGATAGATTGAAAGAATTTATTAAGAAGGGGCCTAAAGTTTATCCTGGGAGCAATTATGTTATCAGCCCTGACGGGAAGAAGAAAAAAATAACTGAGGAGAGCAAAGAACAGTTAATTGAGGAATTACAACCAGGGTATATTGTTGAGAGGCATTTGATGGATGGAGATATCGCGATATTTAACAGACAGCCTAGTTTACACAGAATGAGTATTATGAGCCATAGAATTAAGATTTTACCTGGGAGAAGCTTCAGATTAAACCCTAGTGTATGTACACCGTATAATGCGGATTTTGATGGGGATGAAATGAATTTACATATTCCTCAGAACGAGGAAGCTATGGCTGAGGCAGAGTTATTAATGGAAGTGCAGACACAGATCATTACTCCTAAAAATGGATTAAATATAGTTGCTTCAATTCAAGATGCTATTACTGGAAATTATTTGTTAACTAAATCAGAAATGAGCAGAGAAGAAGCTGTTTCATTATTATTATCTATTGGCATTGATGATGTCAGTAGATTACCTACTACTAAGAAAGTTAGCGGGAGAGATGTGTTTAGCGTATTGTTGCCTGATGATTTTGATTTTATTGGAGAAGAAGTTGATTCAAAAAGAAAAGGCGAGAAAGTAATTATTAAAAAAGGCAGATTAATAAGCGGGATTATTGATAAAAGCTACATTGGAGAAGGTAGCGGACATATTTTAAGAACTTTATATGCACAATATGGCCCCAACAAAGCTGTTTTGATTTTAGGAAACATTTCAAAAATAGGCATTAGACATTTGCTGAATATAGGATTTTCTACAGGAATTGTTGATGCTGATTTAAATGAAGAAGCTGTTAAACAAATAAAAGAAATTATTGAAGATGCGGAAAAGAAAGTAGACGGGTTAATTGAGGATTATAAAAATAAAAATTTAGAGGCTTATCCTTCTAAAACATTAAAAGAAACTTTAGAATTAAAGATATTAGAAGTCTTAAATAAAACAAGAAATAAAGCAGGAGAAGTTGTTATTGCCAGTAATAAGGAAGAGAATCCGACAATGGTAATGGCTAACTCTGGAGCTAGAGGTAATTTGACTAACTTAGCTCAGATTGCAGCTTTAGTAGGCCAGCAAGCTTTAAGAGGGGAGAGAATTACTAAAGGCTATAAAGGAAGAACTTTAAGCATGTTTAAGAAAAATGACTTAACTTCAACACCGCATGGCTTTATCAGACATGGTTACAAGGGAGGTTTATCTCCAAGTGAATTCTTTTTCCATGCAATGACTGGTAGAGATTCACTAATGGACACTGCTTTAAGAACACCTAAATCCGGTTATTTATACAGAAGATTAGCTAATGCTTTACAAGATTTAAAAATTGAATATGACGGTACTGTTAGAACTTCAAGTGGAGCTATTGTTCAATTTACTTATGGAGATGATGGGTTGGATATTTCCAGAACTGAAGGCGGAAGTATTAATGTTAAAAGAATAGTGAGGAATATTGTTGAAAAATGAATGCTGAAGATGTCGTGAATGAATATAAGGATTTATTACCTATTCCAATTATTGAGGAAGCCAAAGAAGAGATAAAAAACAGGAGAATTGGGGCTGAGAAAGCTAAAGAGATAATGGAAAGGATAAATTACCGCTGAAAGCTTTGGCGAACCTTCTACTCAAATGACATTAAATGTAAAACATTTTGCGGGCGTTGCAGAGATGAATGTTACATTAGGACTACCTAGATTAATTGAGATATTTGATGCTACTAAGAATCCAAGCACTCCAGCAATGGAAGTTTATCTGAAAAAAGATTATAGTAAAGATCCTAAAGTTGTAAGAAAAATCGCATATAAATTAAAAGAGACTGTTTTAGAAGATATTGCAACCGAGTTTTTGATTGATGTTACTAAGATGAGTGTTAAAGTTGTTTTGGATAAAGATAAATTGAGAAATTTGGGAATGACTGAAGCAACATTTATTAAAGTTTTAAGCAAAAGCCTGAGAAATATTCAGGTTAGAGCAAATAAAAATGAGATTGTTTTGAAAGGAAAGGAAGAAGGATTGAATGATTTGTATGCTTTAAGAGAGAAAGCAAGAACAGCATTTATTTCAGGAGTTAAGGGAGTTACTCATGTATTACCTGTTAAAAGAGGAAATGAATTTGTTATTCTAACTGCTGGAAGCAATTTGAAAGATGTTTTTGAGATAAAGGAAGTTGATGCTGGCAGAGTAATAAGCAATGACATTCACGAAATAGCTAAAGTTTTAGGGATTGAAGCTGGAAGACAAGCGATAATTAATGAGGCTTACAAAGTTATTAGCAACCAGGGATTAGATGTTGACATAAGACATATTATGTTAATTGCTGATGCGATGACTGCTCAGGGAATTATAAGGGGGATTACAAGAACAGGATTAACTGGAGAGAAAGAAAGCGTATTCGCGAGAGCAAGCTTTGAGACTCCTATTAAACATTTGATAAATGCAGCAATGACTGGAGAAAGAGATGAATTAAATTCTGTTATCGAAAATGTTATATTAAACCAGCCAGTACCATTAGGAACAGGACTGCCAGATTTGGTTGTCACAACCAAGGAGAGCAAGAAATGACTACTTTAGATCAAGCATTAAAAGGCAAGAAAGTTGTTTTTGGTGCTGAAAGAACAATGAAGTTATTAAAGAAGGATAAATTGAAAGTTGTTTTCCTAGCCAATAATACAAAAGAAGAGTTAAAGGAAGATTTTCAATACTATGCTAAAATTGGCAATGTTGAGGTTGTTGAGCTGGACATGAAAAATAAAGAGGTAGGGACTTATTGTAAGAAACCTTTTAGCGTTTCTGTTGTTGGATTAGAAAAATGAAATTAGTTTATGATGAAAAGTTAATGAAATACATAATTCTTTTTGAAAATTTTACTAAAGTTAAAGTAAAAGACGCTTATTTGAGAGAGGAGGGGATTTGGTTTGTTATTAAGGAAGGGGGGCTGTTTAAAGCTGTTGGCAAAAGCGGAATCAAGGTTAAAAAATTAGAAAGCATGGTTAAGAAAAAGATTAAGGTTATTGAATTTAATGATGATATCTGCAAGTTTTCAGTTAATCTGATGTATCCTGTAAAGCCTAAAAATGTTGAGTTTAATGACGGAAATCTGGAAATTTTTGTTGAAGACTCTAAATCGAAAGGTTTATTAATCGGCAGGGAAAGAAAAAATTTGAAGGGGTTGAAAGAAGTATTATCAAGATATTTCGAGGTTAATAATATATTAATAAAATGAGCAAGAAAGCTAATGGATTGGGTGCTGGGAAAAAATTAAAACAGAGAAGAAAAGATAGCAGATGGAAGAATAGATGGTATAAAGCTAGAATGCTGAATTTAAAAGTTAAATCTGATCCATTGAAGGGAGCCCATCAGGCTAAGGGCATAGTATTAGCTAAAGTACAAAGAGAAGCTAAACAGCCAAACTCCGCGATGAGAAAATGTGTAAAAATTCAATTGACTAAAAATGGCAGGAAAATAACAGCTTTTGTTCCTGGAAATTTAGCTTCCAGATTCATTGATGAGCATGATGAAGTCATTGTAGAATGCATCGGCGGTAAAATGGGAAGAGCTAAAGGAGATATTCCCGGGATTAGATGGCAGGTAATAAAAGTTAATGATCAAAGTCTTAAAGCTTTATTAAAAGGAAAAATAGAGAAGGGTAGAAGATGAACAGAGAAGAATATATACGAATATTTGAACAAGATGCTAGGGCATATCTTGACGCATATAGGGCCTATGATGGCAGTGCTGAAGCCTTTGAAAATCTAGTGGTTTCAGGAAAGGATCTTTTACGGCATCTACGTTTGAATTTTGATTCTCTAGGAATTGAGGTTAGAATGGATGACGATGGAAGGAGGGAAGTTGATATAACTGCTGAACTTCAAAGTTTACATCTACCTGATGGAGATTCACCTAATATACTTCGGGGCGAGGATTAATTAAAATGAAATTATTTAATGTTTGGGATACAAGTGAAATTAAGGTTGTTGATCCTGGCTTGAAGCCCTATATTAATCTAGATGAAAGAATGGTTCCTAGAAGTGCTGGCAGGAATACAGATATTAGGTTCCATAAAAGCAATTATCATATTGTTGAGAGATTAATGAACAGATTAATGGTTTCAGGGCATAGAGGTAAAAAACATAAAATGAGTTCCGGTCATAATACTGGAAAGGCAACTAGGGTTTATGCATTAGTTTATGAGACTTTGAAAATCATTGAGAAAAAATTAAATAAAAATCCTATTGAGGTTTTAGTTAAAGCTGTTGAAAATGCAGCTCCAAGAGAGGAGATTACAACTATAGAGTACGGTGGAGCTAGATATCCTAAGGCTGTTGAGTGCGCGCCTCAAAGAAGAGTAGATTTAGCTTTAAGAAATATGGTTTTTGGTGCCTATTCTGCTTCTTTTAATAAGAAAAAAGGTGCTTCAAATGCTCTAGCTGACGAGATTATTAATGCTTATAACTTAAACATGCAAAGCAATGCAATTTCTAAAAAGAATGAATTAGAAAGACAAGCTGATTCTTCAAGATAATTATCTTCCTACTATATCATCAATACCTTCATCATATTCTCTTAAGCCTTTCATCCAAGAATTTGCGGTCCATAAAAGACCTACTACTACTGCTAAACCAGCTAAAACTTCAGGACTATTATTTTGAACCAATCTTTCGACAGGATCATAGTAAGCTTCTAATTTTTGAGTTAAATACCCTAGAGTTATTTCATCTGACATGAAAAATACTAAGAACTAAAACTTTAAAAATTTATCTTATTCTTACAGCTTCCAAATTTTTAGGAGCGGTTGTTTCTATCCTACCCATTTTATGCAATGTGGATGCTAAGTCCAAACATCTGGAATTTTCTCCGTGAATTATAATCACTTTTTTAGGCCTTGGGTCTAAATTATAAATATATTTAGTCAATTCGTTTCTCCCTGCGTGGCCTGAAAAACCTTCAACTGTATAAACTTCCATCTTTACTTCCACTCTTTCAGGCTTCCCATTTTCATTTTCTAAAGTAAACTGCTTTTCTCCTGATTGCACCCTTCTTCCTAATGAACCTTCACCTAAATATGAAACGAAAATAATTGTGTTTTTTGGGTTTTCTGCCATTTGTCTAAAAAATTCTACTGAAGCTCCGCCCTGCATCATTCCAGAAGTTGCTAAAATAACACCAGGTCCTTTCTCTTCTATTATTTGTTTTCTTTCTTTAGCTGAACCTACTCTTTTGAAGATTGGAGATAAAAACGGATTTCTGTCCTGATGGAAAATTGCTTTTTTGACTTCATTATTTAAGAAATCAGGATAGGCTGTATGAATTCCAGTAATATCCCAAACCATTCCTTGAACATAAACTGGAATTTCTTTCATTTTTCCCTCTCTAATTAATTTTTCAATAACTAACATTATTTCCTGAGCACGCCCAACTCCTAAAACCGGGATTAAAACTTTCCCCCCCCTTTCAATTGTTTTTTGAATATGTTCCACTATTTCTTCTTCTGCTTTTTCTCTTGGAGGCAGGATATTGTCTTTACCGCCGTAAGTGGCTTCAATCATAACTGTTTCTAATCTTGGGAATTTTGTTATAGCTGGTTCTAATAATTGTGTTTTTTGATATTTCAAATCCCCAGTGTACAAGAAATTATGCAATCCGTTGCCAATATGCAAATGAACCATTGCACTTCCTAATGTGTGCCCAGCATTGTATAAAGTTAAACGAATATCTGGAGTAATATCGTAAACTTCTTCATAATCTAAACAAATAGTATGTTTGACCATCTCTTTAACATCTGTTGAAGTAAAAGGAGCTTTTTTTGCTTCTTTAAACGCTACACTAATATAATCTAATGCCATCAAGGCAGCTATATCTCTTGTTGGGGCGGTACAATAAACGGGGCCACGATAACCAAATTTGTATAGTAAGGGAATCATTGCAGAATGGTCTGAATGGGGATGAGATAAAACAATTGCATCTAATTCATTAATATTAAATTCAGGACAATCAAAATAAGGATACGCATTCTTTATAGGTGCAGATACATCTACTCCCGCATCTAATAAAATCCTTGATTCTTGAGTTTGCATTAAGAAGCAAGATCTTCCTACTTGTCTTCCTCCACCTAAAACTGTTAAACGAACCCATTCATTTTTTTTCTCGCTATCCCAGTTAGCATAAATTCTTTCTCCTGTTTTATTTAGGAAATTTCTTCTATAATCATTATTTTCGTATAATACCTGTCTGATATTTTCTACAATTTTAGACCTAATTGATGGAATCCTTCTAACTAAAGGAACCCATAATGTTTTTTCTTTTACTTCTTTTAAGGTCTCTCCGGATTTTCCTATTGCTAAGCCAGGCTTTTCAGCTTCTATAATAACTCTTGAACGCTGCTGGTCAAAAATAACATTAATTTCTCCCGCTTCTTTAGGAATTATTTTTCTTATTTCTTTTTCAGCCTGCTCCATATCCATAGTCATACTTGGGTCTGGACGGACTTCTATTCTTTTCTTTATAGTATTAACTATATCCCTTATAATTCCATTATTATCTAAGAAAAAGTCTCTGCTCTTAGTATATAATACAATATTCGCACCTTCAAAAACCGCATCTGAAATTTTGGCTCTTTCAGGAATACTTTTCATTATTTCTTTTAATATATCTGCCATCTATTCTTTCACCTAAAACTTAAGAAACTATTATAGAGTAACTTTTTGAGTAAATTCTTTTGTTACAACTTTTTTAACACCTTGTTCCGTTATTGTCATTACGTCAATCCCATCACCTGAATTCATATCCCTTTGGATGGCTGCGTTAAGACACTTTACAGCTAATTGGATTCCTTCTTGTATTGTCATATCCTGGATGAAAAGAGTTTCTAAAACTCCATAAGCCATTACTGAGCCCGAGCCAGAAGATAGAAAATCTTTACATTCGCTCAAACTGCCATCAGGATAAATATCGAAAATATGGAAGCCTGTATTATCTTTTCCTCCTAATAAGAAATGGGAGATTCCAGGGATAGTTGACATTTTTCTAATATTTTGATATACAATTCCGGATAATAAGTTTGCAGCTTCTTTTACAGTTACCGGCTTTTCTTTTCTTATCTCCATTAATCTTAATTCAGCACCTATTAATTTTGTAATTAACTGGGCATCGGATGCAACTCCCGCCATTGTTAATGCTATATTATTAGTAATTTGGTATACTTTTTGGGCCCTTTTATCTACTATAATTCCGCCACCAGCTCTTTTATCTGCGGCTAGAACAATACCATCTTTGCATTTTATGCCTACTGTTGTAGTCCCTGTTTTTAGATATCTTTCAGTCATTTTTGATCACAGAACCAAATCTAAAAATATTAAAAGACCTGAGGTTTATAAATCTTTCTATTAAAAAATTATTCAGCCTATACTAAATGAGTTTAGAAAATTATATAAAGAAAAGATATTAAATAAAGATAATGGTTCATAATAAAAGAGGGATATCACCTATAATATCTACTGTTTTGCTAATTGCATTTACTATAACTTTATTTTTACTTGTTAGCAGCTGGATTAGAGGAAATTTAATTGATGAAAGTTTAAGCTCAACTGAGGAAAAATTAGCAGGACAATTAGATTGTTTGAGCACAACAGTTGAATTGAAGTCTGCATGCGTTGATAATATTGCAAATGCGGCTAATGTCCAGCTTAATGTTGATAATACAGGAGATACCTCTATAACTGGATTAACGATTAGGGTATTAAATGCTGATGATTTGAGTTCTGTTGAATTTACAGCTCCAAGCCCGGTTCCTCCTTTAGGAAGGGTTTTAAGCAAGAGTGATGGGAATCAGGTTTTGAGTGAAGCAATTGCTAATCCTACAAGAATTGAGGTTTATCCTAGAATTAGCAGCGGTTTATGCAAAGATAATGTTGATTTTGTAACAAATATTTTAGCCTGTTAGAAATGATAACTTATTTTTAATTTTTTATTATCAGGGACAATATCAAAATTATCTAATAAATCTCTTTCAGTTAAATATTGTGCTGTTTTATAACCTAAGAAAGTGCCTACTGCATCTGCTCCGGCATCAAATAGACTAGGACCAGTCCCCCAACCAGCATCATAGATTAATTCTTTTACTAATCCTATTTTAAAATTTCTCCAAGCTATTTTTTCTAACCTATAGGCTTTATTAATTGAGTTTACCTGCAAGGATAAACGGGTTGTGGTATACCATAAATAGGTTATGTGATTTAGAGTAGTCCCGTCTATGTTTTCTTCAGAATGCAAATCGATATCCAGAGGAGTTCTTTCCTGCCTTAATAGATAACCAATACCAATTATTGTCCCAAGGGTTATAATTTCATCTGAACTCGGGACTCTTGTTAATCTTCTAACGATTGGTTTAAAACTTTCTCCGACTGTTGTGTAAGTTCTATTTGCAAACTCTGTTCCTAATAAATCTGAGGCTGCATATATTGGTGTTATTTTACCTTCTATTATAGGAGTATAAAATCCCTGATGAATTATGGTTTCAACGAATCTAGTTTTTGCTGCAACATCTTCTGGATTTTTAGCTTTTGCCGCTTCAAATAAAATTGCATCTAATTCTGTCTGAAAAAAAGAAGATAATAAATGGTCACGCCATTCTCCACTTCTCTCATCTATGGAAACATTTTGTATTAAGTCATCCAACCCATCTCCTCTTGAGGATAATGGAGTTGCTGATGTGAAAGCTGCGGTTAAATAAACTCCAAGTTTTTTTAATTTATTAAGCATCTTTTATTTAGAAAAACAATGGTATTTAATCTTAACTAAGCTTATTTTAAAACTTGATCTACTCTTTTTAATGGTAAATTTATTTTTTCAGCTAATTTTTTAATTTTTTCTTTATGCTCCCCTATCCCTTTCCAATCCACTAATAGAAAATCTACATAACCTTTTGTTTTTTCAATTGCCTGTTTTAAGATATTTTCATTTAAACTTTCTAGATTATGCTTCGGACAGATAAAAGATAATGAAATATTTGTCCTTTCTATTATTTTATTAAAAGACGGCATATAATGTCCTCCTCCTATTCCAATTGCAGTTTGGTAATTTGTTGGATGGGGATTTTTTATTATAGATTTTATTGTTTTTGCTATGATTAAAGCAGCTTCTTCATCTTTCCATTGCAACGGGCTTGAACCTATTTCTATAAATAAAGAAGGTGTTGATAAATTAGGACCATGGTGGGTAACTTCCCCTGAGACTTCATAATCTAAATTATTTAATTTTTTTAATTCTAATAAAGCATTTTTTAAGATAATGGAATTTGACGGTGGCAGAGTTGAATCTTTTCCTCCCAATTCCGCTTTTCCCCAGTTTCCAGGATTATGGACTGATAAGGTTTTCTTTAAAGATTCTGATTGATGCTTTGTAGGAAATATAATAAAATCAGCAGGATATTTTTTATCTATGTCTTCAGTGTATATTGTTCTTTCCTGTATTACATGAACATTCTCTGTAAAATTTATTTTCTTTAAGGCTTCATATATTGTTAAAGATGCTAAGTCCTTTTTTGAGATTATTATTTTGTATTCCATTGATAAAGTTTAAATAACTTATAATATTAATAGTTTTTTATGCTTAATATATTAGTTGTTTTAGGATTATTCTTTGGGAAATTACTTGGGTTAATAACTAAACAGGAAGTAAAAGACGGAAAGAGGTATTTTTTAGCTTCAGAGAAAGTAATTTTAGTTATATTAGCTTTAATATTATTAATTGTTAAATTTAATGTTTTTAGCTTGTTTATATCCTTAGGGATTGTTTTAGGACTTATTCTAAGATCTGTTAGTTTATTTTTAGGGTTAAGCGTATTTTTAAGCAATTTTGTTTCTAAAGAATTTAGTTTATTAATAGGAAGCTTGGCTTTTATCTATTTGCTAGTTTATTCCAGGGATTTAAGATGGAAGAAATTATTTTATGAGAGTTTATTTTTTTTAGCTGCTTTCAGTTTAATCTTCGTGGAAAGTTTTATTAATGGCAATTTAACTATTTTCTTGAGTATTAGTGCTGGTGGTTTATTAGCATTTATTGGGCCCGTAGCTCAGCTTGGCAGAGCAACAGTTAAAAAAAGTTGAAACTCTTAACCAAGTAGGGAGATCTGTGGGTCGAGGGTTCAAATCCCTTCGGGCCCGGCTATTTTCTTTTTATATAATATACTATTAAAATTAAGAAAGTTGAAACTATTGAGAGATTAGTAAAGAATGGAATTAGAGGTATTGAAGTACAAGGCTCTTCTGATGTTTCTATTGGAAGATTATTTAATAATTTAGTAACTGTTCTTGAACCGTCTATACACTGGCCTATTTTGTAAGTTATTATATTTCCATCACTGTCTGAGGAGATGCAGCTATCCCAGCAACCTAAGGAAGTTTCATCTACTGTTGGGCAATCTTCTGTGAATCCGTGGAATGCCCCGTTCCCACTACTGCCAGCTAAATCATCACAACATTGCCTGCTTCCATAAACGTCAAAACAAGTATCTACCTGCTCGCATTGATCCCCGCAGAATCCAAACAATCCTGATTTTTTGCTATTAACATAACAGTCATTATCTGCATCTAATTGGTCGTCTGGGTCATCATTTTCGGTAAATATGTTCACACAATAATCCAAAGCGTCGCAAATTAAGTCGTTATCTAAATCTCCGGAACATATACCTGAACAACAAAACAATCCCGAGACACATGCATTTACAGGATTTTCTATACAATCATTACAATTACAGCCTTCAAAATCTTCACAGACCCCATTATTAACGCAAGATGGATTTCCAGACGGCAGAGAACAGTCAATATCTAAATCTAGAGGGCAATCTAAATCACAAACTTCATCAGATAAAGGAAAACAACCATCATTTGGCGATGGGGTATAAGCGAAGCTGTTACAATCAGGAGTGTCCACATTCTGAACACAATTTATATCACAAACCCCATCAGAGTTAGCATTGCATATTCCATCATTCAGATTACTTCCAGGTGGTTGACAATTTGGGTCTAGACCTGAAACACAATCGGAATCACATATTCCATCATTATTAGGGACACAGCAATTCCCATTTGATGGGGTGCATGTTACTTCAGGGGGAGTACAATCTGAGTCTTGGGAAACTAAACAATTTGGGTCGCAGATTAAATCACTAGAAGGATTACAACAGCCATCATTTGTATTTAAACAAGAAGGGGGAGTAGCACAATCAACTTGACAAGTACCGTCTGCACATTTTGTTTTTCCTGACGGGCAAGATGCAGTACATTGCGAGTTTACAGGGAAATCATCGTTGTTATAAGTTACTTCACAACCATTACAAACTCCTGAGATCTGCGCGTCCCATGAGCACTCAGAAGATGGCTGACAGGAATTTAAAGCACAGGCTAAACATTCACCTATTGCAGTTCCGGGGCAGACATATTGAGAGGTTGTTGCATCATAACATCCAACATAGCCTACTGACGGACCCCCTCCTTGTGGGGTGCAGCATACATTTGCTGATGGTGAACAACCGGAGTCACAACAAATAGCTTCTGAATTATCTAAAAATACTAATAATAAAAATACTAATGGCAAAAATTTATACAGTTTCATTTTTTCTTGAAAATATTATATAACCTATTATTACAATTATTAATAAAACTCCTATTGTGATGAATATTATTTTTGTACTAGAGGTTTTTTCAGTTATTGGTGCATTTTTCTGCAATTCCTGCTCAAAAGCTAAATCTCTTGTTACTTCTCTTCTTTGTTCTCTTTGAGTATCTTCAAACTCTTTTAATTTTTCTTCAACTGACGCACTAAAAGACAAATCTTTACTTATTGTTAATTCGTCTGAAGTTATTTTTACTGTGTGAATTCCTTCAGG